>NZ_JAVRCB010000034.1:0-57225 GCF_034530955.1 Nostoc sp. DedQUE05
CTTTACAAGGGGGGAAACAAGAAAATCTAGTTCCCTCCCCTTTATAAGGGGAGGGTTAGGGTGGGGTAATTTTCCTCGTTCCCAGTCGGAGACTGGGAACGAGAGAAGGGGTTGGGGGATGAGGGCAGTTAATTTTACTTAAAAGATTTTGATTGATTTTTTAAGTAAGATTAATTTATAAGTTAATTACAACAATTGCTGCAATCATTTAAACCTTTCTTATATATGGAGGAATAATTGTTGCAAAGTATTAAACCTTTCCAGAAATTGCTTATATATTTCTTGGAAATACTTAAACCTTTCTTATATATGAAGGAACGATTGTTGCAAAGTATTAAACCTTTCCAGCAATTGCTTATATATTTCTTAGAAAGACTTAAACCTTTCTTATACATGAAAGAGCAATTGTTGCAAATGCTTCAATTTTGGCAACTAGGGTTGCAGGTTAATCGAGTTACGAGTGCTGAGTTGCAAGTTAGATTTTTCACTCAGCAGTTTTTATTCTATTGAGGTTTGTAAATAATTTGTATATCTGCAAGGAATATTCCTTTAGACTGAGTTTCAATTGAAAAAATGTAGGAATAAACACAAATGCATTCGTTAAATATATTTTGTCACGAATCTGTAGTTGCTGTTTCCTTTGTCGCTTGCATTATTGGACTGTTGTTACTGTGGGATGGTAAGCAGCAAACAAATGAGATGGAAGAAACAGAGCGAATTCTGTTTAGAATGAGCTTTAGTTACTGGCTAGTTTACTGTGTAGCTTTTGGCATCGAAAAAATAGTTTTACCTGGCTGGGAATCTGTAGTCATGACTTTGAAAATAACTACGGCTCTGTCATATTTCTTAACTTTTTCTTGTATTGTTAGTCTACCACTACACAAATTTGCAGTACATCGAGTTGAGGAATAGTTATTGGGTATGGGGCATGGGGCATGGGGCATTGGGTATGATTAACATCTCATAGCGATCGCTAATGCAGCTTCTAGTTGATCTTGGGACAAAGTTGTTAAAATAAACACCTCTTGTACCGTTTTCCCCTGCCGCGCAATGACTTTATAGCCGCCGCGAATAGGTACTGAGATGCGTAGTTGCATTTTTGGACTGTGACCCTTCGATCGTCCAATCACTCCCGGCGTCACAGTTTGGATACCATCCTGCTGACAAAGACGTTCTAAAATGGGGATAAGACCAGAAAGGTGTGTTGAGTGATTCCATACCAGTCTGGCAGCTTTTTGTGTTCGCGTAGCGTCTCGTAGAGAAGCCGTGCGCAGGGGATCTACGGAGGGTTTGCCCATAATAATTAAGCTGCTTCTAGAGGTGCCATTGTCAAACCTGCTCGGCGCAGTTGCTGGTGATAGAGTTCCGCAGGTTCTTGGGGCCCGACCCAGACGATCGCTTGACCTTCATAGTGTACCTGATTAGTCAGATCCCACGCGCGATCGCCAGTCATTCCCGGAATATATTTCATCAAACATTCAGACACATGTTGGAATGTATTAAAATCATCGTTTAATACAATCACTTTGTAATTTGGATAAGTCTTACGGATAACTTGATTAGACCGTTCAGGAGCTATAGTTGGTGCTGTGGACATCCCGTAAACATCTGCTGAAAGTGTCATAACCATAAAACAATTGGTCAAGATAATTTTACAAAACTACACTACAAGTAATTAGTTTAGTTCATTGTTTAGTAGTCTGTTGTCATTTGTCCGTTGTCATTTGTCATTTGTCCTTTGTCTTTAATCAATGACCAATGATATCGTGTCCGGCTAAGGACTTATCATTTATACCGCAGTTCTTGCTGGGGGAAGAGGCTTTTGTTTTGCACAGATTCGGTAATGAGTAATTAACCGGACTTGATATGACCAATGACCAATGACAAATGACCAATGACAAATGACCAATGACCAATGCCCAATGCCCAATGCCCAATGCCCAATGACAAATGACCAATGACAATCTATTTCCAATTATCCCAGTTTTCGTTAAAAATAGATGTATCTGGGAAGGCTGTAGGATTGCCATTTTGTTGCAAAAGCCGTTTGAGTGCTTCTAGTTGTGGCTCTTGTTTAGGTAAATCATCAACTAGTTGGTAAGGTGCGATCGCATTTTTGAGTGCAAAACTAGCTACAGTTCCCGCAGCTGCGCCGGCCGACCATTCAAATGAGTGTACTCGATAGGCAGCAGCAGCAATATGACTAGTTGCAATACTTTTGCCACCTACGAGCAAATTATCAATTTTCTGGGGAATCATTGCCCTCAAAGCAATTTGGAAGGGGTAAGCTTGACCTGCGCCACGTCTTTCGCCGGGACGTTCTGTGTTTCCAGGGGCTTCTGCGGGACTATTCACCATGCAAGGATGGAAATCTATGGCGTAGTGACCAATACCCACAGCATCGGGGAAAATGGTAGAACGAGTCCGTCGCATTGCTTTGTCTGGTGGAATTTTACCGTCAATTACTGATATTGCTTCTAAACCTGCAACTGCTGCTCGTAGCCGACGATACATATCTGCTGGCAGAGTCTTTGAGTAATACTCATCGTTATAATCTCGGCGGGAAATATCAATTTCTCCAATCCCAAAGCCTTCGGCTTGTCCCCAACTGGGGCGGCCAATAATCCGCCGTCCTTCTCGCATATAGGGATATTTTGATAAACCATGCGCTGTCCCCATTGGTGAATTTAAACCGGAAACAAAGCGGTTATTAGTTTGCGGCTTCTTGACACCATCCCCTAGTTGAGAATCTGTAGTCCCAGCTACCAGCCAGTAATAAAAAGATAAAGCATTTTCCTCAGCCTTGCGGAGAGTTTCTGTCCGCAGTCCTCCCATCCAACCCCCTGGTTCTAACTGTCCAGTACTTTGTAATTGTTGGCGGGTATAAATTAGGTTATCTTGGGCTGTTCCGGGGCGGTAGTCATTACCCCAAGTCCAGTTTTGCATCGAGATATCCCCTGGTGTAGGAGCATCAAAACTTACACCGCCGAATTTTGCTGGTTTCCCTTTATTTGGACTCCAGATGCGACGATAGGTAAAAACTAAATCAAAGCTAGCCAATCGCGTTAATTCATAGCTGAAATATGGCGCATATTGGGGATAAAATGCAGGCATTGTCTGCGGTTGCGGTTCCTTGGTGGACTCCATTGCAAAGGTGTAGGTAAAACCTTGAGGGCAATAGGGGTCGTTATTAGCGCTGGAAGCAGAAGGTTCTAGGTAAGAACGGGCATCAATGCCTAATCGGTAAGGAACATCAGCAAGAGCGATAATTTCTCCTGTTTCGCTAGCGTCTACGACATACCATTTAGAAGCATCCTCTTTCGTTGCTTTGGGGATGAAACGGACAATCGTTTTGGTAAACCGAGACGAGTTTTCGTAGCGATAAGCATCTTCAATGCTTTGAGATAACGTAAAAGTATTGAGAGGTGGTGCGCCTTTTGGTGGTTGATGTTGAATTGCGATCGCACTATTAATTATTTTGCCATCAGCAGCGATTTCCAAATCCTTAATTACTGTGTTGGGAAACCATTGCAATTTCCCTTTGCCCTGCTTTTCCGCATCTTTAAGCATCTGGGTCAAAATGGCGTGAGCATCATGCGGAAGAAAACACGATTCACTTACCCAGCAGTCACCTGGGTTAAGCTTACCGTATTTACGTCCAATCCGATTTCGTAATTCCAGATAGCCGCGAGAATAGAATTTCAAAGCTCGTTGAGTTGGGCGTTCGTCTAACGCAGATGTTCCTTGAGCAGAAATTTGCCCTCCCAGCCAGTCTGTAATTTCCGTCAGACAAACTGTTCGCCCTGCTAGCAAACCCTCATAAGCTGTGGCGACACCAGAAAGTCCACCACCCACAACTAAAATCTCGCAATTTACACTTTTGTCTGGCGTTCTGGGTGGTGTGGCGTTCGTCGAAGACGTTGGCGCAGCCATCGCCTCATCAAATACAACTAAACTAGAGATTAAATTAAGACCAATCAGCGATGTTAAGCTAAAAGCTACTTTATGTCTATGTTTCATAGTTAAAAAAACGCTCCAAATCCTGTGTCACCTGTAGACGTTAGCATTTAGGAAATGTCTAGCTCAAGAAATTTTTCTAGAGCAAAAGACGCGATGAATCGCCGTTTTGATATACAGACGCGATGAATCGCCGTCTCTACAATACGCGATGAATCGTGTCTTTGTGATGATTTATCACATTTTTGCGATCTATAATTTTCATCAAAAAACCTTAATCGAATCGTATTATAATCATTTCCCCTAACAGGGATGAAAACGAAAGTTGGCATAATAAAATCCCCCCTTCCTACACCCCTGAAAAGGGAGAATTGGTTTAGAGGAGAATGGCACTAATAAATATACAGCCCTTGCTCTAACTGGTTAAGAGCCTCTAGGCTCTTAACCCATTCTGTGAGGCTTTGCCTCCAGTAGCTTGACAAGAGGCAGAAGCCCACTTTAGATACATTCTCAAGCCTCTAGGCAGGGAACAAGACGACATAAGCTTTTGGGCTTTTGTTAGTGCCATTCGGGTTAGAGGAGATAACTCAAGGTAATAAGCTGTTCCACATTTAACTTGCATATATTGGGCGGGCGAGACGCCCACCCCACAATAAATGTACAATTTCAGATTATGCAAACTAGATGTGGTTTAGCTTATTAGCTTTCGGAAGTTTCCTGAGAGAACTTCTTATGAATAGTTCTTGTGGATTCCCCATCAGCAGCTACCGTTATGAGATAGTCCATTAAACCATCTGAAAAGGGAAGACGTAGGTGGAAAGTACCATCGGGTTTGATTTTGATGGCATGACCGCCAATGTTTACGTTGGTATTTGGTTGAGTTGCTCCGTGAATAATTAACTCAGCATCAGCCACGAACCAAAAATCTCCGTGGGGACGACTGAAAACCCGGACGTTAGCGGAACGGGCGATGAGTAACCAACGTAGTTCACCGCCGTAGGCATCGCCATCAGCAATATAGCCAATTTCAACCATGTAATCGCGATCGCTGACGGGAATCGCCACAAAGCGATCGCGTGCTACTTCTTCAGATTCATACTGCTGGACAAGTTGGGGACTTTGATAACTCAAGTCAATGCCAGTCACATCATAGAGCCGCACTGCTAATTGAGAACCGCCCTGTTGTTGTAGTGCTTCAGACTGAGCTTTGGAGATGTGCCAAGAGACATAAGCCCACTTGGGAGTGCGGGGTGTGAGGACAATACTACTTTCTTCTGGGGTAGTTTCTGCTTCTACATTTGCCCAGCCAATAGCGGTTTCGCTGACTAATGGTACAACATTTTCAACAGTGGAATCTGTTGTCGGCTCTGTAGGCACTGGACTAAAGACACGAACGATCGCAGAACGGGCAATGAATAACCAGCGATCGCCATCAGCGACATAGCCAATTTCAGCTATGTAATCGCGATCGCTGATGGGAATTTCTACAAAGCGATCGTGTGCTGTCTCTTCACATTCATACTGCTGTAACAGGTGCGGAGTTTGATAACTCAAATCAATGCCAGTCACATCATATAGCCGCACTACCAATTGAGAGCCGCCCTGTTGTTGCAGTGCTGCTTTTTTGGCTTCGGAAATCTCCCAAGAGACTTCAGCCCATTGGAAAGTGCGGGGTGTGAGGACAATACTGCTTTCTTCTTGAGTATCTACCAAATCAACATCTGTTTTATCCGCAATTGCGACATCATCAACTACGGGATCTGGATTCACAGGGCCGAAGACATGAAGGATCGCAGAACGGGCGATGAATAACCAGCGATCGCCATCAGCAAGATAGCCAATTTCAGCTATGTAGTCGCGATCGCTCTGGGGAATGTCCACCAATCCGTCGTTTTCTGTTTCTTCAGATTCATACAGCTTTACCAGCTGCGGAGTTTGATAACTCAAGTCAATGCCAGTTACATCATACAGTCGCACGATTAATTGAGAGCCGCCTTGTTGCCGCAGGGCTGCTTTCTTGGCTTCAGGAATCTTCCAAGCGACATGAGCCGATCCATCAGTATCTGGTGTGAGGACAATACTGCTTTCTTCTTGAGTATCTGCCAAACCAATAGCTGTTTCGCCTGCCATTGCCACATCATCAACTATGGGTTCTGGATTCACAGGACTGAAGACACGAACAATTGCAGAACGGGCGATGAGTAACCAGTGTTCGCCATAAGCGAGATAGCCAATTTCAGCGATGTAGTCGCGATCGCTCTGGGGAATTTCGACAACGCGATCGTGTGCTGTCTCTGCACATTCATACTGCTTCACCAGCTGCGGAGTTTGATAACTCAAATCAATGCCAGTCACATCATACAGCCGCACTGCCAATTGAGTACCGCCTTGTTGCCACAGTTCTGCTTTCTTGGCTGGGGAAATCTCCCAAGAGACATGAGCCGATGTATAAGTATGCGGTGTGAGCACAATACTACTTTCTTCATCAGCATCAATCAAACCACTAGCTGTTTCGGCTGCGATCGTCTCATTTGGAGTATCCGCTCCGAAAGTGCTAGCCCAAGCGCCAACTCCCGCGCCTGCTGCTAAAGCTGCGGCTGCGCCCAAATCTGTGGAGTTAGCTTCTTCAACAGTCGGCTCGGCAGGAAGTTCTGACTCTGGCCAACTTAAAGTGGGTTCGGCTGCGTCCGCTACCACATTCAATGCATCTTTACTCAATACATCTTCTGGAAATTCCGGTAAATCGAGCAGTGAGGATGTATCTGTCTCTGATGCTTCCACATCGGCTGTCGTTTCGTCAGATTCCACTAAAGGCAATTCATCAACTGAGGCTGTATCCTCAGTTGAGGTGATACTCTCTAGCCAATTCAATTCTGCCTGAAGTTCCTCGTCTGCCCGATCTTCACTAATTGCTGTGTCCCAGTATCCAAAATCAGATGATGCTTGTGGCACATCTGGTAATTCCGGGAGTGGGGCTGTCACCTCAGATGAAGGCAGTTCCACATCAGACAACTCTTCTGGAATATTACCTGGGTAAGGATATGAAGTATTTACTACAGCCGCCGGAGCTTCGATATCCCATGCAATTTCATCAGACTCAGGAGTGTATGTCTCCGTATAATTATTTAGTTCGGATGTCTCATCAGTTGCATTTGGTTCTCTTTCTTTGTTGTTAAAGGTAGACCAGGTAGCCGCCCCGATACCTGTTGCTATAGCCGCACCACCTAAAGCTGCGGCTCCCAAATTGTTATTTTCTGAGCCATTCGCTACGCTCGATGTCGCACCTTCATAGAGGTTAGAAGTACCATTACTTGTCTCTTGGACTAAATTTGCTGTCTGCTGAGTAGCATTTTGATCCAGATCGGATTGTGTTTGAGCGTAGATGTTGAAAGGAGTGCGATCGGGGTTTTCTTGCTCTTGAAAGTCCGGTACTGCTTGTTCCTCCAGCGTCGTTCCATTCAGGGAGGAAACTGTGCTGGGATCGAGCGCCGCCGTTTCTCCATTGGGTGGATGAGGATTTGATTCTGGTAAATTGTCTGTTTCCTCAGGGGGCAATGGGGGTTTTTTGAGAATCCACCATAGTACAGAGCCACCTACAGTTATAAAAAAGACAGGTAGCAGCAACCACAATGGTGTTTCTTTATTTACAATTGGAGCGCTTTGTGTAGGTGCAGCCACAAAGGGCTGTTCGCCAAATGCAGAACTAGTGGCACTAGGGGAAGGTGTAGGCGCTGGTGTCGTTTGGACACCTGGAGCAGCTGCAACAGGTTGTAAGACGCTGGCTGCGATCGCCTCGGCTTCGGCAGTTCTACCTTTTTCTATAGCCTGCTGTCCTGCGGGTGCTAGGGTAAAGCCAAGAAAATCTACTGTGGTTAAACTCTGATCTTTTTTGTAAACGTAAACTAAAGGTTGTGAGAAGGGATATCTCGCATCAGCTGGCAAGGCTTGATGTAATTGCAGAACTCGCACATCTTTCAACTTCGATACCTGATTAGCTAACACATAGCTGATACCGTCTTTGCCCAGTTGTTTGATGATTTCTGCGGTATTATCGTCACTTACTTGGGTAGCATTAGCCCCTGTAGCAAATTCAGCAGTTTTGAAGGCTGGATAAGTACGAAAAGTATTGCGAGTTTCACTCGTGTTTGGGCGATCGATGAATCGAATCTTGGCTGAAGGCCCTCCTAGTTGTGACCAATTTGTAATTTGTCCCCGAAAAATCCGAGCAAATTGCCTATTAGTCAAGCTTCCTTTAAAAGGATTCTCTGCACCAACCACGATCGCAATCTTCTCACGCTGCAAACGAACTTGTTCTAGTCCTTGAGCTTTTTCTGCTGGCGTTAACCCGCGCCCCATCGCGACTATATCGATTTTGCCATCTAGCAAATCTTTCAGCGCTTTCTCAGTGCCGTTAGCAGCAACTTCAACCTTTTTACCGACAAACTGTTTTTCAAAACTTTCTTTCAGGCTTTGGTTGATTGCACTCAAGCTACTGGAACCGTCAATCCGCACTATCGGTTCATTCTGCACTGTTTGTGGCAGTGGCGAAGAGGTAGCTTCAGGTGTAGATTGTGCCAGCATCGGAGCTGATACCACCAGAGATGCTGCCATCGGGGTTGTAGCTAAGGCAACCCATAATAACAGTCTGACTATCGAAGTATCTTTTTTTTCTTGTTGCCACATAAGCCCCTTAATTAAAGTAAAAAATAGAAAGCCTGCCAGTCCTAAATCGCGATCTTTATAAAGATTATGGAGGAGACGGGCTAATTATACATCTGAGTTATCTTTAGTTCTAATTACTTCAAAGCACTTATGCTGATTTATACTTCGCTCTAGCTTGGATAGCATGATAATTTATACTCTAATTGCCAAAGTCTGTTTACTATAAATTCTTCTAAGTTATATTGCAACTTAGAGGTTGTTTGAAAAGTGGTTGGCTGTGATTAAAATTACCCCCCTTAATCCCCCCGATACATTGGGGGAAACCAAAAATCCAGTTCCCTCCCCTTTACAAGGGGAGGGTTAGGGTGGGGTAAAAAATATTTAATACATCAATCATGACTTTTCAAACATCCTCTCATACACAAGTTGGTAGTTTATGACCGCGATTATGAATTATTGAATTACTAAAACTGGTAAAGTGTAGCAAATTCAATATTATTTAACAATATTATTTTCAGTAGTGCTGAGTCTGAGTTATGAGTTATGAGTTATGAGTGCTGAGTTATGAGTTCTGTATGCTAAGTGTTGAGTGCTTTTTCATGCAAGGCTTTTGAAACTCGTTTCATTGAGACTGTCTTAAATGAATACTTATTGTTCAGCACTTATTTGAGATAACAATGACAATCTGGCTTATCTATTAGTGACTCCACCAAAGCATTTAGGGCAGTCGCAGCTAATGCGCCACCTCCCAAAGTGCCTTCAACTGTAATATAAGGTATCCCTTGTTGCATCAGTTGTCGCTTGGCTGCGGGAGCATGACTAAAGCCAATGGGCATTCCAATTACTAATGCAGGCTGAATTTTTTGGTTAGCTATCGCCTCACAAGCTTCCAGAAGTACTGAGGGAGCATAACCAACTATCAACACACAACCCTGACTTACTTGCTGCAATTTTGTTCGCCATTCTCGATGCTGCCAAAAGGCGAGTTCTGCTTCAGTGGCGGTGGTAATATGGGGGTTATCAATCAAGGTTTCGGTGCGGCATCCCAAGTGAAGTAATCGGGTTTGATCTAAAGCAGCAGCAACCGTTTGAGTATCGACAACAATTTCACAACTTGCAGATAAAGCTTCTCGACTAGCTGCGATCGCCTCTCGACTCAATTTCACAAAGGATACTAAACTGACATCGCCACAAGCCAAAACCAACTGAGAAATTAAATGCTGTTCAATTTCCGAACGGTGAGACAAATCAGGTAGTAAGCGTTGTAGCGATTCAGTAAAAGCTTCCGAGTGGGTATGAATTTCGGCATCCAAACCACTCCAGAGATTTTCCAATCCTCCCAATCCAGCTTGAGTTTCAACATCGAGTAACTTCAGTTGCGCCAAAACTTCCGCCTGGATAATTTGACAATGGCGATCGCGCCCCAATAATCCTTCTAATGCTGATGCAGTTTGTCGCAGTTGAGAAATTTGTTGCATCACCGCGCGATATTGCTGCTGAAGTTGTCCCATGAGGTTAACCGTTGTGTCGGCTTCTGGTTCCACTTCCAAAATATTGCGAATATGGTTTAGCTGAAACCCCTGCTGTTTGAGTGCGACAATCCGTTGCAACCGGAGAACATCTTTTTTGGTATAGAGACGGTAATTGCTTGGCGATCGCACTGGTTGCGGTAGCAGTCCCAACTGATGGTAATGGCGCACCATCCGCGGAGTTAAACCTCCACCAACCGCTTCCGTAAGTTCCTTAATAGTTAAGCAACCAGCATTCATAAATTTACTCCAAAACAACAAAGATAAAGATTTACTCTGCGTACCTCTGCGCTTCCCTCAGCGACCCTTTGCGTTTCAAAATCATTATCAAGCTTGACATTAACATCAATGTCAAGGTTTAGCGTGAGAGAGTCCTTATTAATATCACCTCTCATGTTCTACCCCCAACGTTTGGGCCAATTCACCAGAGAACACGCAGATACCGTAGCCGCCCTTTTGTGTGGATTTCTATTATTTCTCGGATGGTTCGCCTTGCATCTCGGTTGGTTGGGATTGGCGTTCCTGCTACTACCCGCCGCTTATATAATTGGCGGTTATGAAAGTGCGCGGGAAGGATTGACTACCCTCTTCAAAGAAAAAGAACTCGATGTAGATTTGCTGATGATTGTCGCCGCCATAGGTGCTGCTAGTCTTGGCTTATGGCGAAGAGAATATCATCTAATTATTGATGGGGCAATTTTGATTTTGATCTTTGCTATCAGTGGCGCATTAGAAGGCTATGCAATGCAGCGAACTGAGCGGAGTATCCGCAGTTTGATGAGTTTAACACCAGATACAGCAAGGGTTTTACTTCAGGGAAGAGAAGAAGAAATTCCGATCGGTCAGTTAAAGGTGGGTGATGAGATTGTTGTCAAACCTGGAGAGCTAATTCCTACTGATGGGATAATTTTATCTGGTTACAGTACCCTCAATCAAGCTGCAATTACAGGCGAGTCTTTACCTGTAGAGAAAACAGTGGGCGCAGAAGTATTTGCCGGCACGCTCAACGGCTATGGTGCATTGCAGATTAAGGTACACAAACCAGCCCAAAGCAGTTTAATCCAGCGTGTAATTCGTTTAGTAGAACAAGCAAAGACAGAAGCACCTCCTTCGCAAGAGTTTATCGATCGCTTTGAAAAAGGATATGCCAAAGTCATTGTAGTAGCCGGAATATTACTGGCAACTTTACCGCCATTTCTTTGGGGATGGGATTGGGAAACAACAATTTATCGGGCGCTTACTTTCCTTGTGGTAGCTTCTCCCTGCGCGCTGATGGCTGCAATTATGCCTACCCTGCTTTCAGGAATCGCCAATGGTGCAAGACAGGGAATTTTGTTTAAAAATGGGGCGCAGTTGGAGAAGATTGGCAAAGTCCGAGCGATCGCATTTGATAAAACTGGTACTCTGACAACAGGACAGGTGCAGGTATTCCAAGTATTTTCAATTAGTGAATACACGCAACAAGATGTGTTAAAAGCCGCAGCTAGTGTGGAATCATATTCAGAACATTCCATCGGTAAGGCAATTGTACAAGCGGCTAGTGAAACAGTTCGAGTCTTCTCTGCGAGACGCTCCGCGAACGCGGAGCGTTCCGTTGGCGCAGCCTCTCGAAGAGAAGGAAAGGCGGTTCCCGTCGAGTCGAAACTGTTGAACCCGAAGGGCGATTTGGATTTGGTTGATGCAATCCAAGTGCAAGCCATACCGGGACAAGGAATTGTGGGAATTGCTCAAGAACAACAAATAATTGTGGGTAATGCTGTTTTTGTACAGCAGTATGTCACAAATTTACCTGAAGAACTGCGAAAAATGGCTCAATCTTGGGAGCAAGAAGGTAAAACTGTGGTTTGGGTAGCGAAGAACCCCACCCCCAACCCCTCCCTGCAAGCGAGGAGGGGAGCAGAGGTGATGGGTGTAATTGCTCTTGCAGATGAAGTAAGAGCGGAAGCAGCCGTAACCATTACCCGCTTGAAGAAATTGGGAGTTGAACAAATTGTCATGTTAACCGGCGATAATCAGGAAACTGCTCACAGTGTCGCCAAAGCAGTAGGAATCGATCGGGTATATGCCCAACTTCTACCAGAAGATAAGCTGAATATTATCCGCCGTTTACAGCAACAATATCAAACTGTGGCAATGGTAGGCGATGGCATTAATGATGCGCCAGCTTTAGCGCAAGCATCTGTGGGTATAGCAATGGGAGTATCCGGTAGTGATGTGGCATTAGAAACCGCAGATATCGTACTGATGGCAGATAGGTTAGAAAAAATTGCTGTAGCGATAGATTTAGGCAGGCGATCGCAAGCCATAGTAAAACAAAATATAGTTGTAGCGTTGAGTTTCATTATGTTGCTTTTAGTCGGCAACTTTCTCGGAAATATTAACCTACCCATCGGCGTCATTGGCCATGAAGGTTCCACAGTATTAGTTACCCTCAGTGGACTAAGATTATTGAAATAAGATAGGACGCAATATAAGCCCAAAAGCCAGTTTTAGAGACGCGATTTATCGCGTCTTCAAAGACCAGAAATACCCAAAATCACTGAAATTGATGAATTATATCATGTCCGCTTGATTGCTTATTAAACCCGAAGAACCCCACCCCGCCAAAGCTGTGCTTTGTCTCCCCTCCCCGCAGGCGGGGAGGGGTTGGGGGTGGGGTTCTTTTATTATGGGTAATTTGGCGGACATGATATTAGAAACTCTCATCGGGTCAAAAAACAAAATTTGAGTATGGAGTGTTACCAATACTCAATTCGTATTAGACGTAAATTATTATTTTGACTTCTTAACTCTTAACTCCTAACTGTTAACTCTTAACTCTTGCTCATGCAAACCGATCCAAAACCAGGAACACTTTACGTTGTCGGCACACCAATTGGCAACCTGGAAGATATCACCTTTCGGGCGGTACGAATTTTGCAAACTGTGGATATCATTGCTGCGGAAGACACGCGTCATACGGGGAAACTGCTACAGCATTTTCAAGTTAAAACACCCCAAGTGAGTTACCACGAACACAATCGTACCAGCCGTATTCCAGAATTATTAGAGCATTTAGTTAATAATAAAGCGATCGCTCTGGTGAGCGATGCGGGAATGCCAGGTATTTCCGATCCTGGATATGAACTAGTGAAAGCTTGTATTGAAGCGGGAATTCCTGTAGTTCCCATTCCTGGCGCTAGTGCAGCAATTACCGCTTTGAGTGCAGCTGGATTACCAACAGATCGGTTTGTCTTTGAAGGCTTTCTCCCAGCGAAAACCCAACAGAGACAAGAACATTTAGAATCTCTACAAACAGAATCTCGCACTTTGATTTTCTATGAATCGCCGCACCGTTTGCGAGATACTTTGCAAGACTTAGCTCTTGTTTGGGGAAGCGATCGCCAAATTGTGCTAGGACGGGAGTTAACTAAATTGTATGAAGAATTTTGGCGGGGGACAATTGCCGAAGCGATCGCTTACTACACTCAACGAGAACCCCAAGGTGAATATACATTAGTTGTAGCCGGAATTCCAGCCAGTCAGCCCCAACTGACAGAAGCAGAATTGATAGCCGAGTTGAAACAGTTAATTAGTCAAGGAATATCGCGATCGCAAGCTAGCCGTCAGTTAGCAAAATTTACTTCCCTTCCCCGTCGCCAACTATATCAACTAGCTCTTTCTATAGTCTCCAGTCCTGAGCCTTGAACGGCTAATATCGCTTTTTGGAAAATTAAAAATCTAGATGTTAAATGTCTATATTTATTTATTTTTTCTTCCTTTTCTGTCCTTCTCTGCGAAATACTACAGATTCTTGAAAAGTAACTTTTGCTTTACGGTTGGGGTGCATGTTAAAGGGAAAGTAAAATTCCATACCGTTACCCTTTAACCCACTTCTGTAATAAGTCCTATGCTTACCCATACAGGGAAGCAAGCTACACTAGTGTCTCATATAGAATGCGGTTAGCTTCCTTATCTACATCTTGTATGATGTCAAATAGGATTACTATATAAATAGTTGAATGTACAGAATGTGACTAATTTGTATATTCATCCTCAAAGATGACTTGGCGAATATTCAAATGATATCTAAAGATTTATGATATTAGTTCTTTAGATAGATCGGAAATTTTAGAAGCAAACTTTAATATGAAATAGTCAAATGCAAATAAAGCAGATTTTTAGTGAAGGAGAAATTCGATGACTAACATTATTGCTTGGTTGGTTTTGGGTTTAATCGCAGGTGCGTTAGCTAAGTTATTTTATCCTGGAACCCAAGGTGGCGGTATTATCTCTACAATTATATTAGGAATCCTTGGAGCCGTATTCGGTGGTTATTTGGGTCAAGTATTACTAGGAAGTGGTTCGGCAGCAGCTGCATCTGCCGGAGCTTTATCTCTAGGAAGTATTTTATTTGCTGTTATTGGTGCAATGATACTAATTTTCCTTTGGGGTTTACTGACTCGTCGCGCTGTGTAATTACCTCAAATTGAGGTAACAATCTTGGGAATCACTTCTAACTGCAATAAACCGATAAAATGACATTAGAGAAAGAGCGAAGAACTATAGGAGTTTTCGCTGGGTATTCCGATGCACAATTGGTACTTCAGGAACTAAAAGCTTCTAATTTTCCAATGGACAAAGTTTCTGTTATTGCACGGAATACAGAAGAAAGTGATATTGCTGGTGTTAGAATCATCGAAAACACTGGCAATACATCCTTAAAAGATGCTGCTGGAGCTGTTGCTAGTGATTATTTAGGAAATATTGCTGATTTATCAGTCGATCTAGTCCTCTTGGTAATTCCTGGTATAGGCCCAGTCATCTTAGCCGGAGCGGAAGTAACAGCGATCGCTACCACTTTAGCAGGTGGTTTATCCAGTTTGTTCCTAAGTTTAGGAATTACTGAAAAACAAGCACAGGGTTATAGCGATCTTGTCTGTAAAGGTTACTATTTGGTGATAGTAACCGGTATAGACATAGAACTTCGTCTTGCCAAGAGGATTTTTAATCGCCGCGATATTCAACAATGGGGAGTCTTTGAGCCATACTCGACCCCAAATAATCGCTACAAATATGCACTTGGTATTTTTTACCGACATCAAGATGCACAAGCAGCGGTTACTGAATTGAAAACCGCCGGCTTCCCAATGAGTCAAATATCAATAGTTGTTAAAAATACAAGCAATCTGGGTGATATTTCTGGGGTGAATATCAGCAGTTCCCAAGATAAATATACTACTTTAGGAATTTCTGATGAGCTAACTAAATATTATGAGCATCATCTGACTCTTGGCCATTACTTATTAGTACTAAAAGGCACTGATATCTATGTAGCAGGTGCAAGAGCTATTTTAGAGAGTAACAAAGTTCAACATTTTAGTATTTATAGTCAATCCGAGCTTGATGCAGCTAGAAGCGATCGCCAGGTGATTAATAACTTCTAGTTAAATATTAAGTTGATATCAACAGATTTTTCGACACGCCATGATTGTGCGTGCATGTTCCTAAAAATACTTTTGTACTATAAATTATATACTTCTATTGAAACCTTGACTTTGTTGTGGAATGGATGCTGCTGGCGATCGCTAAGGTTACGGTTTGTGTAGATTGATGTATAATGGCATAGATGTCATATGCAATTGCGAAATACACTATATCTAGTGTCTAGATAAATTACGTTTTAATTAATTGAATTTTACCGATTAGGCTGTTTAATTTTACTATCCAGTCTTTTTATTAATTTCAAATTTATTGAACCATTACAATATAACTTTAAAGATATCATTTTTAGCTAATGTTAAATTTAGAATCTAAGCAAAAATTTTTACCTATCCCCGGCAATATTAAATTAAAAATATAATCAAGTAATTGCTTCTTTTGAAAGAAGTTATACTATTGAATGGCTTCTTGTCAAAATCTTAGATAAAAATATTAGTATTTAGTTATATACTTATTTAAGTGCCTTACATTTGTAAAAAGTTAGGATACAAATGATAATAGTTAGGGTGCAAAAAATTAGGTATATCCTAGATAAACTAAATATCCCCCATTGATTTTGCACAGCCAAAACATAATCAAAATAGTCTCAAAAACAGAAATAATTTGAATACGTGCCTGGAGTAATGTTAAACCGTTTGAAGATTGGACCCAAGATTGGAGTGAGTTTTGCCTTGAGTTTGGCAACTCTGACCACCATTGGTTTCATCTCCTACCAAAGCACCAATGAGCTTATTCAAACTTCGCGCAAAGAAAGCCATACTTACCAGGTGTTAAGTCAGCTAGAAGACCTCAACTTGCAACTGACAAATGCTGAGACAGGCCAACGCGGTTACATTATTACTGGAGAACAGCGGTATTTAGAACCTTATAACGCTGCTATTCAAGTACTGAATCAAAAAGTTAAAGAACTTCAAAGGTTAACGGCAGATAACCCCAACCAACAAAATCGGCTTGATATTTTACAGCCACTACTAACCGAGAGAATGGCTGTAATGAAAGATGTCATAGAGCTACGGCAAAGCCAGGGCTTAGAAGCTTCTCAAAAAGCTGTTCTGACAGACCAGGGTAAACAACTGATGGATAATATCCAGAAAGTTATCCAGGCGATGAAAAATGAAGAGAATACACTGCTAAAACAGCGCTCTGAGAAGGCACAAGCAGCTGGTCGGCAAACGCTCGCCAGCATTTTCTATAGTATTCCCTTATTTTCTTTGCTCTTAGCTTTGATTGGATTCGCCTTGACCAGACATATCTCGGTACCGCTGAAGCGAGTTTCTGATTTGGCAGAAAAAATGGCGGATGGGGATTTATCGGTAAGTTTACCAGATAGCGATCGCCAAGATGAAATTGGTGTGTTGACGCGCACCTTCAACGAGATGATCGTTAATCTGCGAAACACAACTCAAAAAAATGAGGAGCAAAACTGGCTCAAATCTAACTTAGCTGAATTTACTCAGATGCTCCAAGGGCAGCGAAATCTGGAAAGCGTGTCTAGTCTGATATTGTCGAATTTAGCACCACTAGTTGGAGCATCACAGGGCGTTTTTTATCTGATGGACTCCATAAACGACCAGCCTGTGCTGAAGTTGCTGAGTGGTTATGCTTATAAAGAGCGAAAAAACCTAGCAAATCAGTTTCGTTTGGGTGAGGGATTGGTGGGACAATGTGCCCTAGAAAAACAAAGAATCCTCCTCACAGAAGTTCCCAGTGACTATATCCGCATCACTTCCGGCTTGGGAGAAGCACCACCACTAAATATTATTGTCTTGCCCATACTATTTGAGGAACAGGTAAATGCTGTAATTGAACTTGCCTCTTTTGGGCCTTTTAACCAGTTGCACCTAACATTTTTAGAACAATTGAGTGAAAATCTGGGTGTATTTTTAAATAACATCGCTTCACAATTGCAAACACAGCAACTACTTGAAGAGTCTGTTGCTTTAACAGAGGAACTGCAAACCCAGCAAGAAGAACTACAGCAAAGCAATCAACGCTTGGAAGAACAGGCGCACGAGTTAGAAGAATCACAATTCCTTGTCAAGCAATCTAACGAAGAATTGCAACAACTAAATGAGGAGCTAGAAGAAAAAGCAGAATTGTTAGAAGTTCAAAATCGGGAAGTGGGCCGCAAGAACCAGGAAGTCGAGCGAGCGAGGAAGTCTTTGGAAGAAAAAGCTGCACAACTGGCTCTGTCTTCCAAATATAAGTCAGAATTTCTGGCGAATATGTCTCACGAATTGCGGACACCGTTAAATAGCCTATTAATTTTAGCAAGGCTACTGGCAGATAACTCTCTTAACAACTTGACCGACAAACAGGTAGAGTACAGTCGGACTATTTACTCGGCTGGAACTGACTTGCTGGAATTGATCAATGACATTCTAGATTTGGCAAAAATTGAGTCCGGTACTATGTCGCTCGATATTGAGCAAATTGCTCTTGCAGATTTGGAAACATCTCTAGAGCAGACTTTCCGGCAAGTTGCCCATAATAAAGAAATCAGTTTTACTATTGAACGGGATGAGAAGTTACCCCCGACAATTTATAACGACTCCAAACGTCTGCAACAAGTCCTGAAAAATCTCCTCGCTAACGCCTTTAAATTTACAGAACAGGGAGGCGTGAAGTTACAAATATTCCAAGTTGATAATTCTACGATCGCTTTTGCCGTCAGCGACACGGGCATAGGCATTCCAGCCGAAAAGCAGAAGATTATTTTCGAGGCATTTCAGCAAGTAGATGGCACAACTAGCCGCAAGTACGGCGGAACTGGCTTGGGCTTATCCATTAGCCGTGAATTAGCTCAACTGTTGGGAGGGAGAATTGAACTACTCAGCCAGCCAGGACAGGGAAGCACCTTCACCCTTTACTTGCCCAAACAACAGGAAAAGCACGGTCAAAATATCACCACACCAATCCTTGAGCCAACCACCCCAAGCCGCACAGCATCGACCATAAAAGAATTGCCAATGGTGGAAAACAGACCCCCAACTGTAGACATCTCTCCATCAGTGAAAGTACTTCCCAGCTTACCCCACGATATTCCAGATGACCGAGAAATAATTCAACCGGGCGATCGCATTTTGCTAATTATCGAAGATGACGATAAATTCGCCCGCATCTTACTAGATATGGCACGTCAGCAGGGTTTTAAAACTATTGTTGCTTTACAAAGCAAACAAGGTCTAGCACTGGCAGAACAGTTTAAACCTAATGCGATTATGCTAGATATCCACATGCCAGAGATGGATGGTTGGACGGTGCTGGATCGTCTCAAACATAAACCAGATACCAGACATATACCAGTACACATACTTTCTGTTGATGAAAGACAACAACGGGGATTACAGCTAGGAGCAATTACTTATCTCCAAAAACCCGTGTCTCCAGAAGCGCTAACTCAGGTATTGACTGAGATTAAAGGCTTTATTGAGCGTCAGGTAAGAAATCTCCTAATTGTAGAAGATGACCCCGTACAAGCCCAAAGTATTATCGAACTGATTGGTAACGGCGATGTCCAGAGTACAGCAGTCGGTACAGGGGCAGAAGCTCTCTCGATTTTGCGATCGCATCACTTTGATTGTATGGTACTCGATCTCGGTCTGCCCGATATGAGCGGGTTTGCCTTAATTGAGCAGATAAAACTTGAACCCAAACTTTTGAAACTGCCAATAATTGTTTACACCGGTAAAGAACTCAGCCGACAAGAAGAAACCCAGCTGCGGGGACTAGCAGAAACAATTATTATTAAAAATGTGCGATCGCCAGAGCGGTTGTTAGACGAAACTGCCCTATTTTTGCATCGGGTGCAAGCAAATTTGCCCACACCAAAGCGGCAAATGTTAGAGCAACTACATCAAACTGACCCAGTGCTGGCTAATCGGAAAATTTTGATTGTAGATGATGACCTCAGAAATATTTTTGCCTTGACTAGCTTTTTAGAAAGCTATCAAATGCAAGTGCTATTTGCCGAAAATGGCAGAGATGGCATAGAGAGGCTGCAAGCTAATCCTGAGATTAATATAGTTTTGATGGATATCATGATGCCAGAAATGGATGGTTACGAAACCACCCGCGCCATCCGCCAACAACAACAGTTTCGCTCACTACCAATCATTGCTTTAACTGCCAAAGCTATGCCAGGTGACAAAGAAAAGTGCATTGAAGCTGGAGCCTCTGACTACATCACCAAACCTGTAGATACCGAGCAGTTGCTTTCACTACTTCGGGTTTGGCTATATCGTTAAGGAAGTAGAGAGTCTCTCGTTCCCATGCAGAGCAAATCCCCGTTACAAAACTTGATTACGAATTACGAATTATTTTAACTTTTGCATAAATTCCTGCTGTTCAGTGGCAGCTAAACCTGCTTGCAGGACAGATAACACCGTTGCCATTTCTCCTGACAACAAGGCAGGTACTGCTAACCACAACCCCGGAAACACTTGAGAGCGAATAATTCCCTGGTCATCAATTGGTAGCGAAACATACTCGTCCGCTTGCAGCCTAAACCAATCTAATTGATTATCTAATGTTCGCCAGACAATATACTCCTGTACTCCATTGCGTCGATAGGTGCGTTTTTTGTCATGTAAATCAATGGCTGCACTGCTTGCTGCTACTTCTATCACCAGTTCGGGTGCGCCTTGGATATAATCATCTTCACTAATCGATGCCTGTCTGCCGGGAATGAATAGTACCGCGTCAGGCTGTGGTTCATTATCTGGATCTAAACGCACTGTGGGTTCAATTCCCAAAATAACGCCAGGGGTTGCAGTTTTATAGTTCCATAACCACCCGATCAAGTCTCCATGTGGTTCGCCATGACTTTTAATTCTCAGTGGCGATGCCGTGATATACACAACTCCCTCAACCAGTTCAGCTTTTCTTAAATGTGGCATTGCCTGATAGCGCCGCTCAAATTCGTAGCGAGATAAGCCATCGCCATTTTCCAAAGGTAAAACTGAAATGACTTTTTTAGGAGTTGTAACCATTCCTTTGTCCTCTTTACCCAAATTGTTCAAACTGAATCAAAGTATTCTAATTTGACACTGCTGCATTTATTTTACTCCACACATGAAAAAGCTCCTTTCGACTGAAACAGGAGCGTAATAACTAAAAGCCCACACTGACCCCCCAAACGGGTACAGTGTGGGTAATTTATGCCTATAACACTAATGGCAATCTTAGCGAAACATACTACTAACTGAAGTATCTTCATGAATTCGCCAGATAGTTTCTCCCAACAGATTAGCTACTGACAACACCACAAGTTGTGGAAAACGATTGTTTTCTGGTATGGGAATAGTATTGGTGACAATGACTTCCTCAAACAAGCCACTAGACAACCGCTCCATCGCTGGTGGAGAGAATACTGCATGAGTTGCACAGGCATATACCTGACGCGCTCCTTCTTCACGCAGTAATCGCGCTCCTTCTGCGATCGTTCCCCCAGTGTCGATCATGTCATCTACTAACACTGCCGTTTTGCCTTTAACATCGCCGATGATATTTAACACTTCAGCAACATTATGTGCCTGACGACGTTTGTCAATAATTGCCAGTGGAGCATCATCCAGTTTTTTGGCAAATGCTCTGGCACGCGCTACACCGCCAACATCGGGGGAAACAACCACAAGATCGGGCAGTTCTTTGCTTGCTAGATAATCCAGCAATACTGGCGAACCGTAAACATGGTCAAAGGGGATATCGAAATAGCCTTGAATTTGAGCCGAGTGTAAATCCATTGCTAGAACGCGGTTGGCACCTGCTTCCACGATCAAGTTAGCAACCAGTTTAGCGGTTATTGACTCTCGTCCTGCCGTTTTGCGATCGGCACGAGCATAACCATAGTAGGGAATTACTGCCGTTACCTGTCGCGCAGAAGCTCGACGACAGGCGTCAACCATAATCAATAATTCCATCAAATGATCGTTGACGGGTTGACAACATGGCTGGATTAAATAAACATCACAACCTCGAATCGATTCTTGGATTTGAACGTAAAGTTCTCCATCCGCAAATCTTTTGCGAATCATTGGCCCCAAGTCCATACCCAGATAACGAGCGACTTCTTGAGACAGTTGTAAATTGGCAGAGCCAGAAAACAGCCGCAGGCGATGATTATCGTTCAGTCCTGTTGCAGATGGTTGCACTTTGAAAGTTGCAGAACTGAGCACAGCAGATCCTCTATGTGCATTCATAGTAATATTATCATTAGAGATTTAATAGATTTAACCAAGAAATAGCCTAAAAAAACATCTGTAAGTTTTATTGAAGCTTCCATACAAAATTTAAACATTTTTCCATGAAATTATTATTCGCTACTTATCTAGTCTTCTTGGCAAACAAGCTATTCATAGCTTAACTGACATCAAGTCGATGCACTAGGTCTATAGTTCAATTTTTTGGTTGAGGTAAATAAGCCTAATTGCTTAAACATTATTGGTGTGCTAAGTTCTTCTAATTACCTCATTGATAGCTGACAGTAAAGCATTGACAACTTTAGTTGATATTAAAAAGTTTGTTCTCACACAGTATAGCACTTGTAACTAAGTAGTCAAAGAGTAGCTTATTACTCTATAACCTACGCATTGACAAAAGTGACAGTTATTATAAAGCCTAAAAAAAGCTGGCAGTGGACAAAATTTATCCACGCACTAGCAAGTTTTTAGATAAAGATTAAATAAAGATGTTTTTTTGATACTTAATCTTACTTAACACAAGTAATTTAATCTAAGTAATTTATTGTAAATATTTTTACTTAAAAGATTTTAGTTGAATATAGAAAAATTGTTGAATATCATTGATATTGAATTTGTTTGCGAACATCCTGTCAAGTAGAAGCGACGAATCACATCTGAACTAGTTAGTGACCGTATTATTGCTGAGATAAAATTAGGACTTTTGGGTATGCCTGATTTTTGAGTGGTTGCGATCGCTCTACTTGGGTGCAGCGAGAACTGCCTCTGCCCAGCGATTCAAACGAATCGTAATTTTGGATGTTGGGGCGATCGCCGAGCGAATAAATTCGGTAAATAGCCCAATGGCAGAATTTTGAGAACTTTGCAGATGAAAAATTTTAAAATTTTTTGATGCAGTAGCCCAAATCTGGGATCGAAGAGAAACGCCATCTAGCTTAAATAAGAATTGACAAAATCAAGATTTGTAGTGCTAAATAAATCATTATTGAGTGAGATATAGCGATTACCAGTTACGTGAGGTATAGATAATATTTTGAAACGCAAAGGGACGCAAAGTAAAGCGCAGAAGTACTCAGAGATTTGTACCTCAGCAGACTAGGAAACGCTATAACACTATTCTTTATAAAGACGATCGCTAGCTATTTTATTGTGCAGAAGCTTGGCTTACACAAGCACAGTTAGCCGATTGCAATTTTTATTTTTCCACAGGATTGATTGAAAAAGAGATGAGTGATTTGTATAACTTCGATTCTCAAGTTAATTTTGAATATTTCAAAATTTATCGTTTTCTCAGGCAGAGAAATTGAATTGAGGAGTTATGCAGTAGGAAACAACCTTGCTCTGGTAGAGTCTACTTGTTGAGTATAGTAGAATATTGCCGCAGGTAACTGTCCGTCGCCTCTTGGACTTAATCTTTGTGGGCGATCTCCTCAGTTGCTACTACACTCAATCAACCGATCATGCAACCACCGATTACAGTTGGCACTGTCTTGCAAAACCGTTACCGCATAATTCAAATTCTCGGACAAGGAGGATTTGGTAGAACCTATCTGGCAGAAGACCAGAGGCGCTTTAACGAACTTTGCGCGATCAAAGAATTGAATTCAACAGCAAGGTCGGCTTTGGATTGGGAGAGGGCACAAGAGCTTTTTCACCGAGAAGCTGCCATTTTATATCAAATCGAACACCCACAAGTGCCGAAATTTCGGGAAAGATTTGAGCAAGACCAACGCTTATTTTTGGTGGAGGACTACGTTGCAGGTCAGACTTACCGCACTCTGCTGGCTGAACGTCAAGCTGTGGGTAAAACTTTCACAGAGGCTGAAGTATTGCAGCTAATAGAGTTGTTGTTGCCTGTTTTAGAGCATATTCACAGTCGAGGCATTATTCACCGGGATATCTCGCCAGAAAACATTATTTTGCGAGATAGTGATGCGAAACCTGTGTTAATTGACTTTGGGGTAGTGAAGGAACTGGCAACGCGTTTACAATCGCCAAATAATCCCCTGCCAGAAACCACCGTGGGAAAATTAGGCTACTCTCCCAGCGAACAAATGCAAACAGGAGGAGCTTATCCTAGTAGTGATTTGTATGCATTAGCGGTAAGCGCGATTGTTTTGCTGACTGGTAAAGAACCAAAGGATCTATTCGATCAAAACCAACTAACTTGGAATTGGCAGCGGTGGGTAAAAGTGAACCCGCGATTTGCTCTAGTGTTGAATCGAATGTTGAATCATATACCGAGCGATCGCTATCAAAGTGCTACTAGTGTATCTCAAGCACTACAACCTTTACATGAAGTCAGTCTTCCGAATGTAAATGTGTCTAACTTGCAGACAATGGCAGTTAGTCGCCGTCCTGACTTAGTAGCACCAGCAGCTTCGCCCAAGAAAACCGATCCTGTGATTCCACCAAGTCCCACTAACTCAATTTTGGATAATCCGTTAGCGATCGTCGCAATTGCCATTGGTGTAGTGATCGTAGCAGGATTTGGTTCTTGGGCAATAGTCAGTTCCATCCGCAGTCAGTCAAAAACATCAGATGAGACGCTTCCACAAAATTTCCCTTCACCAGTAATTTCTGGTGGTACTACATTCACACCGACACCGACATCTATACCCACACTGACACCAACACCGACATTAACACCAACATCCACACCTACTAACGATCGCCCTGTTATATCTACTAAGCGCCTCAACCTTACAACATCTAACCCGATCGCGGTTGAAGGTACTCTCAAAGCAAATCAAATTATCCAATACAGCTTTTTTGGACGAGAAGGTACTAAATTAAATACGTCTATTGACCCAGGAAGCAGCATTTTGCTAACAGTCTTAAGTCCCAATGGACAACCAATTGAGAATACTGCCCAACAAGTCACATTTTATCAAGGCACATTGTTGGTTACTGGTAGATATACTATTGAGTTAACTCTGCTTTCAGGTGTTGCCGAAAGCAATTACAATCTCAATGTTGCATTAGAAAAACCAGTCAAACCAATTCCCACAGAGACACCTTTGCCAATTCCCACAGAAACACCCTTGCCAATTCCCACAGAAACACCCTTGCCACTTCCTACAGAGACACCTTTGCCACTTCCTACAGAAACACCCTTGCCAATTCCCACAGAAACACCCTTGCCACTTCCGACCATTACTGAAGCGCCGACTTTGCCGCCGACTGATGGAACCCAACCATTTTCTGGCCAAAGAAATTAATGTTAAACACACTACTGATTACTGGAACTGATACGGAAGCTGGTAAAACTGTTTTAACAACAGCGTTAGCAGCTTATTGGCAAAAATATTACCCGCAGCATCACTGGGGAATTATGAAACCGATTCAATCGGGGATTGGCGATCGCGAGTGGTATCAAAAGCTATTCGTGCTAGAACAATCTGCTGAAGAAATTACACCTTTATACTTTCAAGCACCTCTGGCTCCTCCCATAGCAGCAGCAAAGGAAAATCGCCAAGTAGATTTAGCAGTAGTTTGGCAAGCTTTGTCTAAGTTGCGATCGCAGCGTGATTTTGTACTTGTAGAAGCCTTGGGAGGGTTAGGTTCGCCAATAACTGAAGAATTAACGGTAGCTGATTTAGCGGGGGAATGGCGTTTACCAACAGTATTGGTAGTACCAGTGAGATTGGGTGCGATCGCTCAAGCAGTGGCGAATGTAGCATTAGCTAGACAATCGCGCGTCAATCTCAAAGGCATTGTTTTGAACTGCGTACAAAGACGAACGGATGCAGAAATAGCCGACTGGACACCATCTCAATTGATTCAATCACTCACTAACACGCCAGTTTTAGGCTGCTTACCCTATCTAGATAACCTGACTGATTTAGATAAACTTGCTCAAATAGCATCAGATTTAGATTGGGAAACACTAATACCAATTCAAAATTCAAAATTCAAAATTCAAAATTAAGAAAGCCAGACACAACAAAGGTATGTCCGTATGTATCTGTTGCATTCTTTTTTCAAAGTGGTATAAGACTTGAGAATGATTTAAATTGACATTACCGAAGGAAGGCAGGGGAGAAATCAATTCAAAATTCAAAATTCAAAATTCAAAATAAAAGAACTTCTGCCTCTTGCCCCCTGCCTCCATCCTAAATAGCCTTCATTGACAGACTGACAACGAATGTCGCCCCCTGTCCAATTCCTGGACTTTCGGCTAACACTGTACCACCGTGTAATTCTACTAAGTGACGGACGATCGCTAACCCTAATCCTAGTCCGCCATGCGATCGCGTGCTGGAACTGTCAGCTTGACGAAAGCGTTCAAATACATGGGGTAGGAATTCGGCAGCAATTCCCGCTCCCGTATCACTCACCCGAATTTGCACGTAAGATTCAATACACTCTAATTGCACATCAACCCTGCCGCCCTTGGGTGTAAACTTGACGGCGTTGGAGAGCAAATTCCACACAACCTGTTGCAAGCGGTTGGCATCGCCCACAACTATCTCCACTTTCGGGTCGAATTTACATTTGATGCTAATCTCTTTAGCCTGGGCTGCTGGATACACAGTATCAATTGCCGCCTCTACAAGCGATACAAGTTCAACCTGCTCCCTCTTTAAATGGAGTGTGCCTCTAATAATTCGTGATACATCGAGAACATCTTCAATTAGTTGTGTCAGGGATCTAGTATTCCGTTCAATTGTCTCTAGTGCCCGGCCAGTAGTAGCTCGATCGAAGTTTCGAGTTATAAGTAGCTGTGTCCAGCCCAGTATAGCATTGAGGGGTGTACGGAGTTCGTGGGAGAGTGTGGCGAGAAACTCATCCTTCATCCGGTTTGCAGTTTCGGCATCGGCGCGTGCTGCTTGTTCGCGTTTCAGCAGTTCTTCGCGTTCTTGCTCTGCTTGCTTGCGATCGCTAATATCAATCATGAATCCATGCAGTAACTGTGGGCCATTTTCATCCCGCACTACATTTACAATGTCATATAGCCAGACAACTCTGCCATCAGCAGCTAACATTCTGTATTCAAATTCGTAATTATTTAGTGATAAAGAAGATTCTTGGCAATACTGAATAGCCCACTTCCCATCTTCTGGATGCATATTTTTTTCCCAGAAATTATCGGTGTACCAGTCTGATAATGGATAGCCTAGAATCTCAACAGTTTGCGGCCCTACGTAAGTAAAATTCCCAGTATTAGCATTTACCTCCCAAGGAATCACGCGGACTTTTTCAGTCAGCATCTTTAACCGTTTCTCGCTTTGTTTGAGAGCTGCTTCTGCTAACTTGTGAAGTGTAATATCTGTGACAAGGGCAACAAATCCTGCAACTTTCCCCTCCTGACTGAACTGGGGAATGTAAGTGACATTCACGTAACGGTTTGTGCCATCTTTATCGGGTAATTGGGTTTCGTAAGTTACTTGCTCTCCTGAAAGTACTGCTTCTACATAAGGAAGAATAGACTGATAAACCGACTCTCCCAAAATTTCTCTAATATGTTTACCAGAAATTTCGGAAGCAGGAAGCTCATACCAGTCTTCATATTCTTTATTATTAAAGCGATAACGCTGCTCGCTATCAACATAAGAAATCTTGACGGGCACAGCATTAGTAATTAGGCGCAGTTCATCTTCTCGTTGACGGAGTGCTGCTTCTGCTCGTTTGCGTTCTGTAATGTCGCGTTGAGTTCCCCACGCTCTCACTAAAAACCCATTTTCGACAATTCCCACTAGATTATTCAAAAAATATTTAGAATTACCTTGCTTATCTATTTCATGAGACTCGGCATCAATTAGTCGGTAGTTAGAACGGATAAAGTTACGCAGGTATGCAATATTATGTGGATCGGAGGCAACAAGAAAGTCTCCTAATCTGACACCGATAATTTCTTCGGCACGAGAACAGCCATACATCTGTGCCATAACATTATTGCATTCTGCCAAGTAAACATATTGGTAAAAATGTTGAATTTGTTCATCTTCTGGACAATCTAGCGAAATTGGTACTTCCAGTTCGATGCACCAAATACCTTCTGAACTCTGCTCTAAAAAAGTGCGGTAGCGTTCTTCGCTTTGGGAAAGGGCAAGTTCTGTTTGTTTGCGTTTGCTTAAATCAATCACAAAAGAAATAATATGATTTTGGTTATTTTCTAATAAAGCAGAACCTAACAGAATAGGAACGCGGCTGTTATCTTTGCGGATGTATTCGTTTTCAAAAGGCTGACACACGCCTTTAGTTTTGAGTTCTGCGATTGCACTGTTGTTAGTTTCAATATATTCTGGTGGGATCATGTCGTGCCATCTGACTCGTCCTGCTAGCAAATCCTCCTGAGAATAACCTACCATTCGTAAAAAAGCATCATTAGCTTCTGCAATCGCCCCGTCCATATTGGCTACAATTACCCCAATAATGTTGGACTCTACCAACCTTTTAAATCTGGCTTCGCTCACCTGTAGTTTCTGCAAACTCGTTTGAAGATGTTGTTTGGCAGTGCGTAATTCTGAGTTCAGCAAGTTAATAATTGTTGTCACCAGCACAAACAAGCATAAGCGCAGTATGTTGTCAAGACTTACAACCAAGAGCGAAAACACTGGTTCTAAGAAAAAGTAGCTGACGGCTAAAGTAGACAAAGCAGTAGCCAGTAACCCTGCTTCCATACCGCCATACCAGGCACTAACCGCCACAGCAGCAAAAAATAGCAGAAAAATACTTGGTTTTAGTAGTGGCTGTAGCAATAGTGTTAATAGCAATACGCTACCAACAGCCAATAGTGCCACAGCATAAGGCGCTAGAAGAGAACGTGTTCCTTTCAATGTGGCTTCTCCTTTTATGCAGCTAGCTAAAAGATTATTCCCAAAATCAGCTAGAAAATGCGTAGGCGTAGCCCGTCATAGACAATTTTAAAAGCATATATTTTGCCTTCTAATTGTGAATTTACCCAAAGAAAAAAAGTAATAAAAGTCAACCCAGCTATTAATATAATCTGCGCCTGCAATTACAGATGTTTCAGCAAAAAGCTCTGTCGCTGTTCTTTGTAAAATTCAGACAGGTTATTGTTGGTTTGTCGATAGGACATTCCATGACTAATGAGCGCATCTAGTTGGGTTTTGTCGGAGTTAGTTGGATGAATCATGCACTTTTTGCGTTATTAGTAATCAATAGACTAGGGAATGAGGACTGGGGACTGGGGACTGGGGACTAGATACTAGATACTAGATACTAGATACCAAGTACTGAGGACTAGGAAAAACTTTCCCATCCCCAGTCCCTAATCCCCAGTCCCTAATCCCCAAAATGGCTCGTACCCCTACATTAAATTTTGATCGTGGCACATTAATTTTGCATCCACCACCACGCGGTAAAGGTTGGATGGACTATGCTACGTGGGATGATAGAGTTGAAAAATTCCGCATCCCAGCAATTAGATACCGATCGCTAGTGGAAGCACTACAAGCGGAAGATGTGAATTTTATCGATGAGGCCAAGCAATTTTATCCTGTAGATTTGGTTCCTACTCTGGAAATGGAACCTTATTCTCACCAGACTGAGGCGCTAGCAGCTTGGAAACTGGCGGGTAGGCAGGGAGTAGTTGTGCTTCCCACAGCGGCGGGAAAGACTTATTTGGCGCAAATGGCGATGCAGTCAACGCCGCGCACGACGCTGATTGTAGTACCAACTTTGGATTTGATGCATCAGTGGTATGCACATTTAGTAGCGGCTTTCCCCGATGCTGAGGTGGGATTACTAGGAGGTGGTTCGCGGGATCGAACAGCAATTTTAGTTGCAACTTATGATAGTGCCGCAATTCATGCTGAGACGTTGGGAAATCAATATGCGTTGATTGTTTTTGACGAATGTCATCATTTACCAACAGATTTTAATCGAGTAATTGCAGAATATGCGATCGCACCTTATCGCCTGGGACTCTCCGCGACACCGGAACGTACTGATGGCAAGCACGCTGACTTAAATATCCTCATTGGTCAAGAAGTATATCGCAAACGCGCTGAAGATTTGGCAGGGAAGGCATTAGCAGAGCATGAAATTGTCCAAATTAAGGTAAAGTTATCGCAACTTGAACGGGAAAGATACAACCAGTTAATTCAAACCCGCAACGACTTTTTGAAGCAATCAAAGATTTCTTTGGGGAGTTTGCAAGGTTGGCAAATGTTCGTGCAAATGAGTGCGCGATCGCAATCTGGGCGTAGGGCAATGTTAGCGCATCGAGAAGCGAAAGATATCGCTTTGGGTACTGATGGAAAGTTGCGAATTCTGATTAATTTATTAGCAGAACATTATCCATCACGAATTTTGATTTTTACTGCGGATAATGCGACGGTTTACCGCATTTCTCAAGAGTTACTAATTCCGGCAATTACTCATCAAACTCCTGTGAAAGAACGGCATGAGATATTAACCAAGTTCCGAGAGGGTAAATATAATACTTTGGTTGCTTCTCATGTGTTAAATGAAGGTGTTGATGTACCTGCGGCAACTGTTGCAATTATTTTATCGGGGACTGGTTCGGCTAGGGAGTATACTCAGCGGTTGGGTAGGGTTTTACGGAAGGGGAATATTGAGAATAAGCAGGCGATTTTGTATGAGGTGGTGGCGGAGGATACGAGTGAGGAGGGGACTTCGGCTAGACGGAGAGGGGAGAGAAGAGCAGGGGGAGCAGGGGAAGAAAAAGAGAGGAAAGGGAAGTTACAGGTTGTGTATGGAAGTGGGAAGGAAAGGAGTTTGAAGGCGGCGGAACAGTTAGAAATTAATTATTCAGTCCAAAATCCAAAACTTGTACTGAGCGAACTTGTACTGAGCGAAGTCGAAGTAGTCGAAGTATCTAAAATCCAAAATTCAGCAGATGTTACCAACAGATTTACTGATGCATCGCCAAAACGGGGAGGAGATCATCCCGAAGAGACTGAAGATTGATCGAGCAACTTCGGAGTTGGCGATTGAGTTAATTAATTATTTTCAATCAGCAGTGGGGAAGACTCAAGGTATGCTTGAGCGACAACTGACTGATTTTGAAGGAGATTCTACAGATTATCGGGTGAAGCGAGGATTAGCTTATATTCTCAAAAGCAGTTTTTGTACTTTTGAGGTAGTTAGTCCGTTGGAACCACAAATGTTAAGAGAACGGGTATTTTCGTTGGCTGCAAAGTCTGTTGCTAGTCGGGAATCAACCCAAGTTACTTTGAGTAAAATTGCTGATGAGTTAACTCAAGAACTTGAGCGGGAAGTTTTGTTAGAACAGGTTCGGAATGGACTATATGCTGATTTATCTGAAAATAAGATTTTGACAGTGTTTGATGCACCAACAGCGCCAGATTTGTTAAATCGATATAACTTATCTCAAGTACAGGGTGTGTTTTATAAGGCCAGTCAACTGGTGTTAAATGCTCACCGGAATGTTCCGGGAGAATATAAGTTGTTATTTCGCTATTTAAAGTTGTTTCAATTGATGGCTTATATTGAAGGTGATGCTGACCACGGGTTTACAATTACCATTGATGGGCCGACGAGTTTGTTTAATCCTAGTACGCGATATGGGTTAGCGATCGCTAAACTTATTCCGGCTTTACTTCACGTTACTAAATGGAGTCTTTCTTCGATTCTTCAAACCCGTGACGCTTATACAAATACCTGGAAAACTGGACGTTTTACTCTCAATTCTGAATGTGGTTTGGTATCCCACTATCCACCAGGTAAGCCCTACGATAGTATGTTAGAAGCATCTTTTGCTGATAAATGGGATGCATTGAAAAGTGGTTGGGCACTAGAGCGAGAAGTTGATTTGATTCCAATTCCTGGTAGTGTAATGATTCCTGATTTTCGCTTGGTGCATCCTGATGGACGCACTTTCTTGTTAGAAATTGTTGGTTATTGGCGACCAGAATATTTACAAAAGAAGTTTTCTCAGGTGCGGCGGGCTGGACGTGATGATTTGATTTTGGCAATTTCCGAGCGACTTAATTTAGAAAAAGCGGGAGTAAAATTAAATGATGTCCCCGCCAGAATTGTTTGGTTTAAAGATAAGTTATTGCCAAAAGCTGTGTTAGCTGTGATGGATTGAACAAGGAAAAATGACTGGAGAAATCATAACTAATTTATGCGAAGATGATATTATTTTTTAAACCCAAAATGTAACTTTTACTGATTGATTTGGCAAGAGACGCGGATCTTCTCCACAAGATATAGCTGCCATAATTGACTCGACAAATATATGAATTGTGTCCGCAGGCGTATTATAAAATTGTGTCCCGTATTTAGCGATCGCTTCCCCCTGAATACCCAAAATTTCCACGTCTTGGCGGATAATGTGTTGAGCAGTCCACCGCACAAAGGGACGCGCTAACTTATTCCAAATACCGTAGTTATAGGTGACATCGGTGTAAACCAGAGTTGAATTATCGGTTTCTGGAATAGATTGACTGGTAATGAACAAATGGCGATTCTGTGCCATTTTATATTCCACAGAGGTAATATTTGGCATATAAAAGCGATCGCTATGTTTAATCTCTGCACCCTGCAAATTCAGAAAACGGCTGTACCATCCCAAATTATTATTTTCGTTGCGATACTCCACCAAAACCGAACCATGACAGCGTTCTACAGTCATCTCTAACTTTTGTTGGCGGGAAGTACGGAAAACACCAGGATGAACAAAAGCCGTATGGGGAATATCAATAAAGTTCTCCGCACAATTAGTAACATTGTTAGCAAAACGGTTAATTACCCGCACCGTCTCCCATCCCGTTTGTCCGTAGTGAGGCATAGAAAATGGTTCAAGATTAACATTTGGGGTATCGGCTAACCGCACATAAACATAGCCATCCTGTTCTTTGGTAGCGTAACACTTGGCTCGACGTTGTGGGGAAGGTTTGAAATCATCTCCTTCGGCTGGAACAGCAATAACATTTCCAACCGCGTTATATACCCAACCATGATAGGGACATTGTAAAGCACCGTTACAGATTTTACCTGATGATAGACGGCTATTGCGGTGTAAACAGCGATCGCGCAAAGCTACGGGTTGTCCATCTTCACCGCGAAATATCGCTAACCATTCTCCTAAAACGGTGCGTGATAATACTTTGTTAGGTTGTAACTGTTCGCTGAGTGCGACAATGTACCAGAAATCTGCAAATTGCATAGTGGGTGGGAGCGATCGTATTTAAATTATGGCAATGTCTTGAGTAGAACAGCATTTCTGTAACTATCGAATTCCAAAAGAGCTAATTTACAATTAAAAATGAGATAACCTAAGACGAGGAAACGATCGTGACATTAGAACAATTGCAAAAGCAGGTATTAGAGTTACCAATTAGCGATCGCTGGGTATTAATGCAAACCCTGTTAGAGTCGCTACAGCAAGAAACTAGTTCTGAATTTAAAAAGGGTAACTTGTCTCGACTGCGAGGGATTGCAAAAGGTACAGAAATATCAAGTGAAAATATAGAAGTGGATTATATTAACTATCTGCCTGAAAAATGTTAATAATGCGAATTTTAATTGATACAAATAGTTAGATGGTTTTACCTTGTAGTAAGATTTTCAGGGAATCTTAAATGAAAACAGCTTATAAACTGGCAGGTAAGCTACGATCTAAGAGTATGTGCAACCAAGGCACTAATCTAATTAGCATAAATGTGTAAATAACTTATGAACTACGATATGGAAACAACCGAAAGCCCAAGGCTTGAAGTAGAGTATTACGGTGCTGACTTTCCTGTGGATACATTAGTGAAACGCATGGAAGAAGAAGAATTTATTATTCCAGGGTTTCAAAGAAAGTATGTTTGGGAAGAAGGAGAAGCATCACGCTTTATTGAAACCTTGCTACTTGGTCTTCCTAGCCCTGCACTCTTTCTTGCTAAAGATAAGTTTTCCAAAAAATATCTTGTTATAGATGGACAGCAGAGGTTGAGAACTTTACAGTATTTCTTTCAAGAATCTTTTCCAAATGGGAAAGTATTTAAGCTTAAAGGTGTTGTCTCACAGTTAGAAGGCTTAACTTATTCCACATTACCTTTATCGGAGCGTCGTGAGCTTAATAATGCAATAATCCACTGCATAATCATATCTGAAAATTATGATCCACGTGGAATATTTTATCTATTTAAACGACTTAATACTACTGGAACTGCCTTAAAACCACAGGAGATTCGGAATGCTCTCTATCATGGTTCTTTTAGTGAATTGCTTCAAGATTTATCAAAAAATAAAACCTGGAAAGAGCTTTATGGAAAGGATGATATTCGGGCTGATGAACAAGAGCATATATTAAGATTTTTATCTCTACATTTCGATGGAGAAAATTATTCAGGCAATATGACCAATTTCCTCAATCAATTTATGTTGAAAAATAAAGATTTAAATATAATTACTGAAACTGAGATAAAAAATATATTTTTAAATACAATATATTTTCTTAAAAATTGTATAGGCTCTAAAGTTTTTTATGAGAGAAACAAATTCCAAATTCTTTTTGATAGCGTGATGGTGATAACTGCTCAAGAGTTAGATAAAGGTTTGGAATGTTCAAAATTTAAAAAGTTTTATGAATTGCTGATTAATGACAAGCATTTCTGGTCATTTGCTAAACCTTCTACCACAAGTAGAAAAAATCTAATGACGAGGCTGGAGTATGTTGAAGAGCTTTATAGAAATACGCAGTTATGAATCAATCTATATTAGCTCATCGTCAGAAAATAGATAATCTCTTTAAAAAATTTGCTTCTTTCACAGAACCAGAGATTCAAAGTGAATGGTCAAAGTATCTATGTATCTTGATATCAGGATTCATTGAAGAATCTTTGAGAGTTTTATTAGAAAAATATTGTGAAAACAAAGCTTCACCAAACATTCAAAAATTTGTGACAAAACAGATACAAGATATAACAAACTGTAAAACAAGTAGAATTACAGAAATATTAGGCAAATTTAGCCCTACTTGGGAAAGCGAATTCACTAACAAAATTCAAGCTGAGAGTAAAATTGTTGATGAAATAAAAAACTCTATAGATAGTGTAGTTATTAATCGTCACAAAATAGCTCATGGTAAAAGTGTCGGTATGAGCTACAATAATGTATCGACTTGGTATAAGAATGTCAAAAAAGCTGTAGAGATTTTAGAAGAAATAATAAAGTAACTTTTACAGTTTCCATAATTTTATTAAACTAAGTCTTTAAACTAAGTTTAACTAATTCATCCTTCCATCTTCCGAATTTCAACATTATCTGTAATATCAAGCTGACAAGCTAACCGCGCATCAGGATTATTAGCTGTTAAAGTCTCCAACATTTCCTGTTCATCAGGTTGAGGAGGGGGAATATCACCAATAACCTCAACCAAACAAGTGCCACAAATACCAGTCCGACAACCAAACAAAACAGGTGAATTCTGAATCGTGAGATGTTCAGATAAACTTTGATGACATTTCAAAGTGATAGGAACAAAATCACTTCCCGGAAACGATATCTTACATAAATCAGCCATAATACGCAACATTTTTACCTAAACAACACTCTCCCATTCTTCTCTGTGGCTCTGCGTCTTTGCGTGAGCTAAAAATAAATCCCCTTGCTGTTCAAAACTTTGAAAAGCCCTTTGTTGAGTTGCCAAATATCGAGAAATTGAATTAGTAGCCATCAGTGACATATCCCGATTAGGTTGCCAAAGATAATCGAGCTTTTCAACATACACTTGATAAGATTTCATTGCCTCCTGATGAGTTGAAAAACTGCGCTGTAATCCTTCCGACTCCTGCGTAAAACAACGCCGCATCATTTCTTTAGCATCTTTGTCACTCATCTCAAAAATAGGCGATCGCAACACCCGATAAATCTTATTATACAGCGCCGGATCGTACCAAAATATCCCGTTAATCGCAGCCGAAAAATGAAAATGATCGCGTTGACATCCCAGCAATCCTAAATTAGCTACCAGTCGCTCAAATGCAGTCGGTGGCTTCAGACAAGTGACAACATCGTGAGATATAATTGTCGAACTATTGAAATGAAAACTTTCATCCATAAAGTGATAATAGGAGACTTTAGCAGAGATTGGAGCAGCTTCAGGATGAGGATGTTTTTGATAATAATTGCTGAGTTTGTGCTGTACTAACTTGCCGTTTAGTGTCCGCACTCCCCGGACTGTAAAATACTGACAAGCCAAAAAAGTATTATTCGCAGAAATCAGCCCAAAGTATTGAAGTTGAATTTTTTTCCACCAAGTTTTTAGAGCATTGGTGTCAGCATAAACCATCGTTTCTGTAAAGGGGCCGCGCATGGGGTAGGTAAAGATAAGTTCCCCAAACAACGCTTGTTCAACCTGTTTGGCAATTGTGCGGAAAGCGTTAATGTGCGATCGCTCTTGGGAAGACTCCAAATCTAATGTATCGCAGATTAAGCGAAAATCTTCTTGAGCGTAAAGTCCGGCTGCACTGGTTTGATTGAAAAATATAGTTGCAATTTCGGCAGAAACAATTTGTGAGTAGTAAGCTACCCAGTAAAGTTGGTTCAAAATTATACGCTGATGTTGAGTAGACTGTTCCCATAAAGGTGTACCATATAGCAGGGAAAATTCCTCTGGATTCCAATACTCGTTTTGACAATCTTCGTAGCGAAACTTGGTGACTGCTTCATCCATTAAAGCAGTATGATCTTGCTGTTTGTTGCGGGTGTGGTTGATTTGTAATTTGCGATGAATAGTTTTTTCCATATCCGTTTTTATTTAACGCAGAGATAAGATTGATATTTATTACACGCATTGATGGGCGGGGAGTGGTTCAAAAGCTCCGCGTTCTTCTAAATTTTGCAGGATAGACTGGGCTGATGTTCCCCCCATGAGCGATCGCAATATTTGTAATCGCGTTCCACTGTGGGTTTCTGTATCTAGTTCTTCTAAAACTTGGATTTTTTGCGATCGCGTCAGATGTCCTTTCACTTGTTCGATTGCTATAAGTAAACTTTGCGGCCCCACCTGTACCATAAACAAAAACTGTGCCAATACATCAAGAATTGTTGTTTGACTGAATGCTGAAACAGTAATTTGATTAAACAAGGTGGTTCCCGTAGCATGATGACGGGATTCAGATTGTAAAAAACTGGAAAAAAGTTCTGCTAAAGCTGGATGGCGACATTCCTTAGCTAAACGCCGATAATGGCTTAAACCCCATCCTTCTAAAACAACTTGCAGGACAAACAATAAAACTGTTTTATCTGCACTTTCAACCACTTCTGATAGTAAGCGCAAAAACGGATCGTCCGTATTAGTTACTTCCATTTCTGGTAAAAAATGGCTAATTTGGTGAAGGTGGGTAGCTTCATCAGCCGTAAACAATCCATAAAGCATTCGTTCTTCAACTGTTTCTGCTAACAGTACCATTTTTGCCATGTAGCCAACCCCTGCTTTCTCGATGAAATATGATTCTTCTAACAGGCTGCGGTTGGCAAGTTCTAGAATAGCAGATTGTTCAGTAATATTAGATTGTTGAAAAATTTTGACTTGATGTAAGTTAAAAAAATCAGCATTCCAATAATTTAATTGTGGATAATTATCATAATTATTCTGATTGGGTAATGCTGCTGTCAATATCCGTCGCAAACGGTCATCAGAATCTGTGTGTGGTAGGTCAAAACCAACAATATTATATTTTAAATCCATTTTTTTTGTTCAATTAAAGTGAATTCAGGGTTATACTAATTCTCCGTAAGTTTACACTTAATAATTACTCCTTCTCTCTCTTGGCGTACTTGGCGGTTCGTTTAATAATTAATTGCATCTTCATAGCGAATTACTATTAGGTATTGATAGGGTTTGAATATTTGGATAATTAACAGTTTCCCAAGTTCCCCAGGTTAAAGCTTTCTGGTGATTAACGTGCTGAATAAATTCCAGAATAGATTGATCTGCTTTAGTGGGAGTCTTTAAATCAAACTGAATTGTCTGAAATACCTGTGTATCCCCTTTGGCAAAGTAATTACCAACTTGCTGAGTTAACCATAATAAACCACGATTTAAAATCCATCCCCAAAATCCTGGACGCTTAGGAGTGACAAGAATTGTTTGCCCTTCAGTTTTACCACCTTCTATCATTCGCAGTGTAAATATAATGTAGAAGTGCAGGAAATCCGGGCCTAGCGTCACAGTGCCAGTACTGCCATACCAGTAACACATACTATAAGTAACTTCGTTGCGATATAGAGGACGAATCAGGCGAATTAACCAGGAATCATCCCCTCCGCGTGTAGTGTTACTGAAGGTAATAGCGCTAGGGTTGAGGTTTTGAGAATCAAATACAATTTCTAAAGGTAAATTGTGTACTGTATTGAAATGGTGAGCATCAATTGCATTAATTAGTAAGACATTGGGATGGCAGTTTTTGACAAATTTAGTCCCCAATATGTAATCGCAATCTGTTTGTTCTAGTTCTGGTACAAAAGGCAGCGAACTTGGCTTTTCTTCTCCTACCCAAACCCAAATCATGCCGTACTTTTCCGCTGTATGCCAAGTTTTAATACACACAGGTAGCGGTTTTCCCAGAGAAGGAACATCTACACAAATTCCGCGACTGTCATACTTCCAATTATGAAAAAAGCAGCGAATTCCATCACCTTCTACCTTACCTTCTGCTAAATGAGCGCCCATGTGTGGACAATAAGCATCTATAGCTACTACCCGATCGCTAACTCCCCGATAAATTGCCAGATTTCTACCTAGCAAAGTTATAGCTTTTACCTTGCCAATTTTTAATTTTTTGGATGCTAATGCCCAGTACCATCCCTCTATAAATTGTGTTGGGTTGTTAAAGTTTGATTGTGGGTTTTTAGATACCATAAAAGTTAAATGACGACACAATCTTGCACAACTTGTAACGATGATTTTGACTCCCACATCCGTTTTCCAGCACGAGTGAGATTGTCATAGTTAATTTCAGTTAAACAAACTAATTCATCACCTAATCTATAGCCGGGGTTTTTGTCTTCAAAAAACTGGATATGGGGGTTAATCTGTCTTCCTGTGGGGATTTCAATTAACTCCTCACAGAGAATTTGGGGATGCGGAAAATTGACGATACCAGTTGATTCTTGGTATAAACTACCATAGTATTCGCGTGCTAAACTCACCATCAGATTTGTAACATCGGCAGGTGTTGTAACATCATAACGCGGATAGAAATCTTGCCAAAAAGTAGGGAGAAAACGATAAGTGCGAAAACCAGAGCAAATTAGCAGCCAGTAAAGTTTATTTTCTGCATAGTGTTGACGAAGAAAATTAATAGCGGCAATCCAACTACGTGGTAGTGTTGTACTCGACCAAGCACTAGGATCAACGATAGTGTCGCCGGAATATACCACACTAATTTTTTCTCCCAAAAAAGTCTTTTGACATAACATCAAAGTTGAAAATCCTTTGAGTATATTAGATGTTTCATCTCTTAACAACAAAACCCAGTTTTTGCGCTCTAGATCGATTTTAAAGCCATCCCAGGTTATACCTTGAAAGTGATTTTGCAGCAACGCATACATGGCGGTGCGATCGCTTCGCTGCAAATTTTGAACAGGAATCAGCAAACTCTTCATTACTCGTAAATTACTTAAATTCGATTTGTATTATATTTAATTAAAACTTTATCGACCATTATGGTAAATTTACGGTGTAATGTGACAGATTCCAGAATGGTTATTTACGTTATAATTCCGTATTCACATCTTGCACCCTCTCAATAAGAGTTAATGGAAATCGCCTACTCTACAAAATAATTAAGATGTATTTAGATTGAGAAACAAAACGCAACATTATCAAAGCTTTTGTTGAGTTAAGCGATCGCTAACCCAGTCTACTATTTTACACCCCTATTTTTTGACCATCGAGACGGTTCTAGCTGATTTACATACTCCATATATTCAGCTAATGGCCGATCGATACTAAGGAGCAACTTCGGATTAAAGCGAATATTATCGTAAATTTTGCCATCCTCATCTCTGAGCATATAGTAAGCTAACCGAGTACAGAATAACAAAAATTGACTTTGCAGATACCCTAGAATACCTTGACGTTTTTCAGTTACATAAATCGGTTGAATTATCGTTTTTCCAGATGAAATTGGAGTATAAGCATATATCATATACAGTGGGGGAAAAAGCCTGACATCTTTCATCATTGTTAACAAACCAATGCAACCATGAGCATAACGCATTGAATATTGATATGTAGAACCAAGAAATCTTTGACCTAACTTTTCTCTCCAAGTAGTTTGAGGGAATTGTCCCCGCATTGTAAAGTCTATTTGTGTGCCTAATTCGCTGCGATGTAGCGACAAATCCATTTTGATATCTAAATGATGAATTGTTTTTAAATGTTGAGCATCAATCCCATTCATCATACAAATATGATGATGGCAACTTCTGGCAAATGCAATATCAGCTTGTGCAACAATTTCTTTTCCCTTCAATTCATCAAAATCAGCCACTCCCTCTGGTGCTTTAGCATCTGGGTAAATCCAGATAAATCCATACTTTTCCTCTGTTGCATAAGCTTGTAATTTAGCTTGAGTAGGAATTTCTGATTGACAGGGAATATTTTGACAAAGCCCTGTTTCATCAAATGCCCAATGATGAAATGCACAGCGAATCCAATTACCATCAACCTTCCCAATTCCTAAATCTGTCCCCAAATGAGGACAAGAAGCATCCAAAGCCCGTACTTGTCCATCTTCACCTCTAAAAATGGCAATTTTTTGACCGCATACTTCTACAGATTTTGCTGTTTTTTTAGGGATTTCATGACTAGCACAGGCAATATACCAACCCTTAGCAATTACATCCCAATTATTGAATAATTTCATAATTGTTTGATAAATAATTATTTAATATTTCCTGTCGCTGGCGAATATCATCTCGATATTTACCCGTCAAAATCCTAAATAACATTTTACCTAAACAATAAGATGCCCGCCAAGAAAATACAGCATCTTGTAAATCAATATGGCTACGCTCAAATAAAAAATGTCCAGATAATCCCAATAATTGAGTTAACGGTAATCCTAAGAGTAACCAAAAATTTTGCAATTTCCAAGTATAAAAGAGTAAACTGTAAAAAAATAATATTCCTAGAATGTGTAGAGTAATATTAATTGGATGTTGATGTTTAAGAATAAAAATATCCCAATAGTCTGTAAAAGGATGATCTTTAATTTTATTATTAATCCGATTTTTCAAATCTTGTTGAGGATTATAACTCATATCAAAACCTTTTAGAATTAATCCTTGTTTTAGTACGAAGATTTTGATCGCTCTATCAATAACTCAGTGTTAACACAGATAGCCATCGTATTAATAGGATATAAATAACATTAAACTAAGTACAAATAAGTTCCTTTATTTCTGTGCAACGCACTTGTTATAAGGATTCAGAGGAATCACTAAACTCTTCTTTAAGAGAAATAAGACGCGGATCTTCCGCACGAAACATCCACTGTGAGCTTTTTACAACTTCATCGCAGGTTTCTAAGACTAATTTTTTAGGTGATGTAGCAATATGAAGCCCAGCAATCATACTTGGCTCACCATTCTCAAGTTTGAAGGTAACTAACCAAGGTTCTACACTCATCACACGGAAGTAACCTTCAGGACAGTCATCTGTAGTCCATCCAAAGACTTCAAGAGGTAGTAATTGACTCAACGTAATAATACATTCATGTAACCAAGTGCCAATCTCATGATTTCTAGCTTTATCAAAAATACTTTTAGCTTCATAAGGCATCAATTTGTCTACATGAGCTGATAGTTGATCTCGCACACCTCGAATAGCACTCGTTTCGTCAAGTGGAACAACTTTTAGAAAATTATTGAGAAGTTTACTAATCTCTGCTCTTTGAGCTTTATTAAATTGACTTCTCATCTCTTGAGATGAGTTTAAATAGTTGCAAATATCTCGTATAGCTATACAAAGTGAATATAGAGGTGTCACTAGTATTTTGATACGCCGTCGGCGTTCTTCCTCACTGGTAAGGATAGCAGTCCCTTTCAGCAAGTTCTCAATATCCTTCAGCGTCTCAAAGCATCGCCAAAGGTGTATTGCTGGAGGATTGGATGGATGCCAAGCAGTGACTTCTACTTCCTCTAAGGTCGATTCGGCAAATTTACGTTTAGCTTCATCTAGATATATTGGGATACCTTTTTTTTCGTCCATCATTTGTAGCCTAGCTTGTAAAGTAAAGATTTTGTTATATCCTAGCTTACTCAACTTAGCCAAGACATAAAATTTATACCTTAATAGTCATTATCAGCTACACAAATACCCTTACATTTAATACCATTCGTAGCAGTGCGCTGACAATGATAACATAGAACTTTTTCCTTTTCTGTTTCTTTATTTATGTTTATACTAGTGCTTTCCTGTAGCTTGTCATTGTCGTCGGTCTGGAGTTTTAAATTCATAAGAATAGAATAATTTTTCACGGTTTAAATTTACAAGTCATTACTCGATCGCTTTACCCACCGTAGGTATAGTAATTTTTCCCTACAGATCCATAAACAAGTTCGAGTAGTGAAAGATTGAGGGCAGTCAATAATTGCTCACAAAATAAGTCTACTCCTTGAAGATGGTAAAGATTAATTACTAGAGGTTTTCCCTCTGTAAAATCAAACGTACTTGCATACGGTCTAGCACATACAGCAGCCAATTCTTCAGAAACAGTAGTTGCACCATGAATAAGTGCATTACGTAAAAGCGCTATGATTTCAATAAACTCTGCCCACGTTTCAACTGTTGTGTGTTCATAAGTTGATGGAGCCTTAATAGCTGCGCTGTTACAAAATGCCTTAAATACTTTACCAAGTCCATCATAAAGCTTCTTTCTGTGCCACCTATTGAGTTGTTCTTGCCAAGCCTTTTCCCAAACTGCACGCTGTGAAGCATCTGTCTTTGCTTGTCGTTGCAACTGCCGAAGCTCTTTAAAATCATCACCTTCAAGAATTTTGTTGGGATGGTAGTTGAGATATGTACGGTACAGAGAAAAAATTACTTCTTCAAGATTTGCATATAAGTCAATAATTCCAAATGCTGTCAACATAGGTACTGTTTTACGGTGTGCCTCTGAAGCAGTTTGACCATCCCAGTTAGCAATCACGCTATCATCTGGACGTAGAGATTCCACAACAAATCTATGTTGCTTTGCCCACTCTGGATCAGCATATTTTTCTGCTGCTACATGTAAACCATTGATTGCTAAAGACCAACGAATGTAAGTACTTCTAAGTTTTGCTCGCCAATCGCCAATTTGCTCAGTAACATCTTCAATCCATTGTTCTTCTGGATGAGTGGCTTTAATGATAATGTTATTAATTGGTGGTAGATGATCAATATATCCCTCTGGAATAAAGATAATATTGTGACCAACAAGGTCAAAAGATCCTCTGGAATAACTCATAATATGTTCTTTGCTAGTGAATAGCATTATCTTACCAAGTAAAAAATATTATCTAATTTCCTTCTTTGTCACTTAATGCTATTAATGACATTCAATGTACAAGATATTGGGCAAGTCATTGCTGATGTCAAATAAAAGCAATTCAATGCTAAAGTCTCAAACCTCTCTTTACGCCTCTGCGTCTCTGCGTGAGATAATTCAACAAGGAAACAAAACAGTTCCCAACTTTTCACGCCCCAAGCGATCGCTCACTTTCCCCCGACAAACAACCCGAACCCCATTAATATAAACAGCTTGCACAATCTCATCCGAACCACGCTTAACCATCCGAGGTTCACCATCTAAAACTGGATCTGATATCTGCACCTGCGGGCTAATTGGCTGATTTAAAGCATTAGGATCGAGTAAAACTATATCCGCTTTCGCACCAACTTTGATAACTCCCGTATCAAGACGAAACCAACCAGCAGGTTCTCCGGTAACGCGGCAAATCGCAGCTTCCGGTGAAAGGAATTTCGTTACAACTGCTTGTTTGAGCAAAGATAAAGCTCCATCATAGTAGCCCAGGTTACGAACATGAGCGCCAGCATCGGTAAAACCAGGCAAAATATGCGGATGCTGCATCATCGCTAAACGGGGTTTTAGGCGATCGTTCGCTCCTGTCGCCACCCAGCGTAAATCTGTATCATATTTTTGTAATGCGTGGATAAATAAATCCACTGGTTCTTGTTGCTTTTGACGAGCAATTTGGGCAAAACTTAACCCTTGCCAACTTGCTTCGGGACAGTGAATAACTTCGATCAAATCTAACTGACGATGGAATGATTTACGCCGTTTACTCAGCCATTCTTGGCGAAACTGACGACGAAACATTTCCGATGCCCATAGTTGTTGTCTTTCTTCTCGTGACTGACAGCCATTGAGTTGTGCGCCTGTGGAGAATTCTTCAAATAAGGGAGTCACAGATCCATCAGAGTAAATGGTGAAGGGTTCCGTTAAGGTTTGAAAGCGGACATTCCCATTTAGAAGCCGATTCCAAATAAAAAGTAGTGGGGAAAATATTCGCCATAGTTTGCGATCGTGTACGGCATCTAAGGCTGAGAGGACAGTTAGCCGCAGTGGTTTTTGTCCAATTCCTGAACCCATACGCAGAATTTCTACAAAGGAAGCAAGTCGTTGTAAGTTGGGCGTGACTTGAAAAACACGTTGGCTATGCCGACATAAATCTGCTAACATTGCATATTCTTTAAATTTGGCGTGTTGAGAGGGAATTGTACAACCTTGCCATTCTCCACTCATCCGATGCCAAGGAAACATATCAATAGAGATGCCAATAAAACCAGCATCTATTGCATCTCTGGCTATGCGCTGCATAAGTTTTAGTTCAAATTTTGTCGGCTGAACGGTTAAACTGCGTTCTAATCCCATCACATAAGCGCGTAAAGCACTGTGTCCAAACATTGGGGCAACATTGGGGCCAAGGGGTAACTGTTGCAAATGCTGTAAATATTCTGCTGGTGTCTGCCAGGAAACCGACTTTTGTAGCCATTTTGCAATCAGTCGATGGGAAAGTGTCTCTACCCTCTGAAAAATATCAGCTAGGATTTGGGGTTGGGCGATCGCAACAGACAAGCTACAGTTACCAATAACAACGCTGGTAACACCATGACGCACTGATTCGCTCAATCCTGGTGCAATTTCTAACTCTAAATCGTAATGAGTATGAATGTCGATAAATCCAGGTGTCACCCATAACCCAGAAGCATCAACCACTTCACGCGCTGGGGTAGTTAAGGAGGGTGTGAGGGTGACAATGTGGCCGTTTTGAATGCCGATATCTCTGCGAACAGGTGGAGAGCCTAAGCCATCGAAAATTAACCCGTTTTGAATCAGCAAATCTAACATGATTGTTTGTTTTCCTTTGATGTCGCCACCGGAAAGGGCGGGTACGCCATCGCACTACAGTATGACGCAAATATTCATTGCTACATCTTATACTACATAATCAAGAACCCCTTCAAGCGATCGCTTGGAGGGTGCCTAAGAAGTCTCAAATATTTGTTGATTCCCCCTAATTCCTTTAAAAAAGGGAGAATAATAGTTTTAAAATCCCCCAATTTATCGAGGGATTTAGGGGGATCTCCAAAGGTAGGTGTATACAAAAAAACTTTTTAGACATCCTCTTAAAGTCACAGACGTTACTTAGCTTTTACATACATCGAAACAGGCATTTTTGTAACTAGCAATTTCAGTTATCTCTATCTGTCTTATGTAATAAGTCCTATACCTACCCTAAGTAGGGTTATCTATCTATATTTGTTCGTTAAGTTGTATGAAGTATTGAAAGCAGAATACTTTTAACTTAGTTGGAGTTTTTATGACTTACACAATTGATGAAGCAACAAGACCAGCTTTAGAAACTTTTCAACGCTTTGATGTAGATACTCAACTAGCCCTACTTTGGTTCGGTTATCTCGATCTTAAAGAGCAGCTACAACCAGCACCTCCTCCAAGCGTTGAAGCGCCTGCTAAAGCAGTGTTTGACAAATTCCTGGATTTGTCAAAAGAAGAGCAACTGCAAGCACAACGCGACATTATTAATGGTGCAGCTAACGATATCAGCCAAACCTATAATAGTCTAAGTCCCAATGCCAAATTAGACGTTTGGTTTCTGCTGGCACAAGGAATGGAGGATGGAAGCATAATTCAAGTGCCCTCTGACTATCAACTACCTGGTGAAACGGATGAATTTGTCGCGTTGATTAAAAATCTAGAGTTTGAGCAACGGATTAATTTCATGTTGAGTGTAGTGGAAACAATGGGTTAGTCAAGTCCAACAACTCTCAAACTTTCTAGAATTAAGGATAACTCAAAGTACCAAATTAAGCTAGACTTGGCTATTTTTGCTTTACTTTAATAGACCTTAACTTAGAACTACCGCAGAGATGCTCATCTTTGCGGTAGTTTTGATGCAAATTTTATCAAGTCCGCTTGATTATACGAACTCAATTAATGATTGTAATGATTGGAACACATCCTTGGGTAAAGACGCGATTCATCGCGTCTCTACAAATGCTTTATTTGTCGCATTTTTTTCCAAGCGCACGATCGCATTATAATCAGGTACACTTTGAGCGATCTTTTTAAGCTTTCAACAGAAAATATTTTATAAATCTTTAAAGCAGTAGTTGAAATAAAAATCCCTGCCACAAACAGTTGACAGGGATAGCAGTTTTGAGATGTAGCTTGTCTTTTAGCTAACAAAATCTTTATGGGCAGCGACAAGCATCTGAGCTTGCCTTAAAACGTTTCCGAATAAATAAAAAGGAATCTGCCAAGCTGCAACGGTAACTTCTTTGACTATATCTTGTACGCTAACTGCGATTAATTCATGCTCTGGCGGCTCTCCCTCAACTGTACCAGACCAAGTAAAAGCTAATAAGAAATCATCGTCTCCAGGCAAAGATGCAATCAAACATTCTTCAGGTGTTGGTTCGCAAATAATTCCATAATCATTTGCAAGTTCTACTAATCTTTGAAATTTGTTTCCGTTTGTCATTTGTTCTTAGGATGTAATTGAATCTCAGTTTTAGAAGAAATCATATTTTGAACTCCAGAACTCAAGTGAGTTGCTACATAGCAGAAATTACGAATTATTAATTATTCGTTGAAAATTATGAGTTATTGGAGTTGGATCGGGCTTAAGTCCAAAATCTTACCGCGATCGCTTGGTTGTATCAGCAACAATTGTTACTGTTTTAGAAAAAGCTAAACTACTTACTTTTTCGGTTTACCCTATTTAGATACACCTCCATTTGTTACCATTTCAAGATTGATGCTTTAATCTCACCCTAGCTGACGCAGTGCATTGAGAATTGCGTCAGCTTTTGGGGGAACTGCTGTAAACCGAAGCAGAAAAAGATGCTCGTCAACATTAGACTGTTCGATCGTCTTGGCATAGATATCTTCTTCTGTAGCCATTTCTGCCTCAATCAATAACTGGAGTTTGAGATTACTCAAGAGTTCTAAAGAATGTGGCGATCGCAGCTGCGCTCCTTTTTCTGAGAGGCTAATCAATTCCCCCATAAATACTGTTCCAACTGCATGTTTTCCCTGCAAAATGGAGTATTTTACAGGTACTTTTTGAGTAAGAACGATCGTTTCTTCATCATGTTTAGGCAAGAATAAATTATATTTACCACCAATGCCACGAATTTCACAAATTGTCACAGGGTGTTTTATGCCTTTGGGTTCTATTTGTAATTGCCCAGCAATTTGTAAGTCAATATTGGCATCCTTACAGGTATTTTCGGAAATTAAAATTTGTCCTCCCACTGTATAAGATTCAATTCGAGCAGCCAAATTAACATGACTGCCAATAACTGTATATTGAGCGCGTTTTTGAGAACCAACATTTCCCGCTACGGCTTCGCCTGTATTAATACCGATTCCCATTTCCAGAATTGGAAAATTCATTTGCTGATTTTGTTCATTCACTTGCTGCATTGCTAATTGCATCGCAATCGCACAAGCGATCGCTCGTTCAGAATCATCCTTGCGACTAATTGGCGCACCAAATATCACAAAAATCCCATCACCCATAAACTCATTAATCGTGCCTTTATACTGGTTAATCACATCTGTCATTGTTCCCAGATAAAGATTCAAAATCTTTACTACTTCTTCCGGGGGCAATTGTTCAGAAATAGCCGAGAATCCTCTTAAATCAGATACGAGAACTGTAACCTTTCGGCGTTCTCCTCCTAGCTTTAACCCAGATGGAGTTTCTAAGATATTGGCGACGATTTCATCAGTTAGATAGCGGCCGAGGGTTTTTCGCATCTCGGTAGCACTTTGGGCAATATACTGAGTAAGTGCGATCGCAGAACCTCCAAAAGCCAGCAATGAAGGTATAACGGGAATCCACCAACCAAGCAAAAACGCCAGAAAACTACCACCAATTAAACCGCCACCTGCCAACAAAACACTAATAGCCATGAGGGTTTTCTGGTTGCTACTGTGGCGTTGCAGCCAACACAAGCTAGCACCAATCATTGACCAGATTAAAATTAATAGCCATTCTAGCGGCTCAGGTAAACACTTAATCAATGGACGGCCTTCCATCGCCGTACTTAAAATTTGACTAATCAAATTAGCATGAATTGTCACACCCGCCATTCGTTCTGGGTCAGTCAAGACATTACTGCTGTAAGGTGTATAGAATAGATCCTTCAAACTCTCAGCAGTAGCACCAATTAATACCACCTTATTTCGCATTAAATCTCTTGGAATAAGATTCTCTTGCACTTCGGTAAGAGATACTTTAGTAAACTGCTGTATCCGTCCTCGGTAGTTCAACAGCACTTGATAACTCCCGGCATCAGCTCGGACGTAACCTCCATCATTAGCTTCAAAAATCGGGAAAATACCCCGATTTAACTGCAAGTAATTAGAGTTAGTTGCCGATGGCTTGGCAGTAATACCTTCAGGTTTCAAGTACAACAATGCCAGTTTTAACCCAAAACTTTCCAGAATCTCGTCATTATTTAAATTTACGTACAATAATGCTCGTCGAATTTTGCCATCTCCATCTATGGGTAAATCATTCGACCCAATTTGATTAAGTTTCTTCAGTTCTGGAGATGAATCAACCGCCGAACTATCAATAGTATCAGAGACTTTTTGGACTCCAATCAAATTAGGAGTAGACTTAAACACCTTAAGTAAGTCTTGATGACCGGGATTTACAGGTAAATCACGATAAATATCTAAACCAATCGCTCTGGGTTTTTGCTGTTTGATTTTTTCTAACAAACTAGCAAGTTTTCCATCAGGCATAGGCCACTGTCCCTGCTTGCGGACATCTGCCTCATTAATCTCAACTATGACAATGCGGGTATCAGCCGACTCTCCTGGACGAAGGAGAAAAAATTGATCTAGTGCTGCCAATTCCAACAATTGCAGTAATCCAGTCAAGCGTATTGCAATCACCAGGGCTGTAATATTGGGAACAGCAAGTAAAACACCCCGCCATTGCCAAATGTGCGGTTTCAGCTTTGTCCACATAATATTTAGTGCTGAGTGCTAAGTGCTGAGTGCTGAGTTAGGAGTTAGGAGTTAGGAGTTAGGAGTTAAGAATTTTTCCTCAGCTTAATGCCCTCTGCCCAATGCGCCGTGCCCTTGTTTCGTAAATGTGCAACAATCAATCAATGGTTCGGAAGCGATCGCACTCAAACCTACAGACTTGAAAAATTGTTTCCAATCCAACCTCGCTTTGAAATTATTCGGCTCAGTCCGGCGTAGCTGCACCAAACTAGTCAGCGCTTCATGCCAAATTCCAGCTTCTGCATAGATAGTGGGCAATTTGTACAAATTCGCCTTTGCTAATGCCTCTGACAAAGTTGCTCCTGGTTGAGTGCGTTCCACCCAACCATCTACAGTCGGATTTTCACTCTTGTCTTGATTATCACAAATAATTGTTAGATACCAATGATAAGTTTTACCTACAGCGAGTGCAGGGGCACTGTCAGGAAGTTTAAAGCTAATAATTCCCGATTTATTTGGAAGTGTAAAAGAGGTTTCATAAAATACGTTCTGGTCTTCAGTCAAGAGCAGAAACTTGGCTGTTTTGAGTTGAGATGGAGGTATATACCAGAAAAATGTTGGATGTTGAGCAAATGTCAGCCCTAATTTATCTGGAGGTATTAAGGGAGTTATTAGTTGTTTGCCTTTTAGGCAAGAGCTACCACGGGTAGAACCACCAGCACTTGCGGGAAGTTTTCCCCGCTGTGGTGGTTTAAATGTTTGACTAATTTGCCAAGTTTTATTGGCATGGTACGACTGAGCTTGTACCTGTGCTGTTAAAGCAGAAAGCAAATACAAAGGTAAGGAAAAGGGTACAAAATATAGAGATGGTTTAATCCCTTTCATATTGATAATGCCTGAGTTCTAGATTAGTCAGGTGAATAAATCAAGTATTCCCAAAAGCAGAGTTAGATTTTTCACTCAACTACAGAACTATTTATTAGGCATTGGGCACTTGTACTGAGCGGAGTCGAAGTATTGGGCATTGGGCACTTGTACTGAGCGGAGTCGAAGTATTGGGCATTGGGCATTGGGCATTGGGCATTGGGCATTGGGCATTGGGCATTGGGCAGAGGAGAAAGAGGTAATTTTTTATTCTCCCCCTTGTCCCCTGCTCCCCTGCTCCCCTGCTCCCCTGCCCCCTTGTCCCCTGCTCCCCACTCCCACTCTCACTCCCTACTCAAATATATGGCGATACATCTTCACCGCATTTATCTGCTAAATAGGAGAGGGCGCGGAAACGTAAGCCTACCAGTTGCTCATATAACGGGTTAATTTTACACATCGGTGGAATATGCACAATCTTGCGTCCAAATAGGGTGACATCCCGTTCAAAGGGACACTGGGCGGGAATCATTTTACACAAAAAGCGGGCTACTCTTGGGTCTTGGATATCTAGCCCATCAAGCCAGTCTTGCAGAGAGTGTAGGGCATTGATTTGACGCTTTGTCAGCCCTGTGCTGGCGATAGTGGGGGTAATTTGCTCTGGGTATTCCAGAGTGGGGCGAAGGGCTTCGAGTAACTTCTCTGGCTGTTCCAAAGCTTGACAGAACTGTTGCAGAACCTCATCTTCGCTGGGAGAATAAGTACCATCTGCGATCGCTACCATTATCGCTGTCCTTAAGAAATTTTCGGCAGCTGGTGTACCTTTACCCAACGCTGCGGCTAATTCCTCTGGCGTAATTACCTCTAGTGAGTCAAATTTAATCTTAGGAGCTAATTCATTTTCGGTGATGCTGGCAATTAATTCCTGTTCTCGATCGTCAAAATTACCATCAGCCCAAGCAATAGTAAGCAGTCCACGCAACCAAGCGGCAATCTGTTCGCTGCTGTATGGGGATTGAACGGTACTTGTCATAAACTCTATGTCTCAAGCTTTCCTCAGTCACTACTACGCTACCCTAACCAGTGACTATGAAGATAGTGGAAGCAGCACAGAAAAATAAATCAGAGAAGTTTTCAAATCGCAATAGTCGGTCTTAAGGTAAAATTCATTTGTACCATTATTGAGAATTTTTCTACTTAAAGTAAATTTAATTGGAGTATCTCAAATATTTATCAGGTTAAAGACTGTAATTTACGCTACAGAATCATGGAGTTTTCTAAGTATGCGAATCTGCCAGCTAAATATCGCCGACGCTTTTCTCTAATGAATCGTTTACTGATGTTACTTGCTTCTCTATGGAATTGCGATCGCTTGGCATTAGTGAAATTAGGTTAACTCTAAAAAATTAAGGTATATAATGTTTTTCTTTGGCATTGAACATGAAGTTGCGTTTTTGAACAATGAGGGAAAATTTGCTGATTTCTCCCACACAAAATTTGCTGATTTCAATCAAATTATTGCAAGGCTACCTACATACCCTAGTGATTATCCTCAACTCCGCGTTGGCGATGCGGGTATTAAGATGAAGAGATGGTACATTGAGGGATTTGAAAGATTTGCGGATTCTGATGAAGTCATAGACTGTCATGTTAAAGGTATTGAAATTAGAACAACTATCCATTCTAATATTCTAGGCGCTATTACTGAATTATCAGAAAGTTTTAACTTGCTACGTCAGGTTGCCGCTGACTTTGGCTTATCACCAGTTTTGGTGAGTTTTAATCCCTACCATCCAGCTTTTGAGCCTCAACCCCCATTAAACAATTATGAAATTAAACAGCTAGAAGCTTATCCTGAGGAACAAACTGCTAATATTCACATGGTATCTTATGGGCCAGATTTAAATATTTCTGTGGCAGATTTGCCAACTGAAGATGTAATTGATATTGGCAGAAAGTTAACTTATTACAGTCCCTATATCGTTCCTTTTAGTTATAGCTCTCCCTTTTATAATGGAGGTTTATGGGATGGACTATCGGTACGAACATTTATCAGAACTGGCAAAAGACCGGCTACTCTGGTTTTTGTCCAAAAAGAAGAACAACTTATTAATAGCATACCTGCCTTAACAAAAATTGCTCGGATTCCGGCGGAAGTGGGACGCATCGAATTTAAGGCTTGTGATAGTTGTGATAATTTTTTAATCTATGCGGCTTTGCTGGTATTATTGAAAGGTTTGGTGTTAGATAAAACCTTACTGGGTAGAGCAACTGTACCCGATGCAGCGTTACACCAACTTTCTGCAAAAGAAGCGTTTGAAAACGAAGATATTTTTGAAAATGCGACAAAAATCTTCCAAGCAGCCGAAGTTGCTTTAGGAGATGACCCAGATGTTCGTTATTTAACGCCCTTAAAAATGCTGCTGGAAAAGCGAAAAACAAGATCCCATGAATTAATAGAAATATTTCATCACGTAAATTCAATAGAAGAGGTTATAAGGCAGACTTATCAAATTTAAAAAAAAGATTTATTTTTCTCCTTTTACTTATTAAAGGGGATTAAGCACAGTATTTATATAAATTGATACTTTACAAATGTCCTCTAAGGTGCATCTTCCTTCAATTACTTTAATTTGATAAAGTCCAGCTAACTGAACATAAATAGTATAGCCATTAGCTTGAAAAAACTAGATTAAGTCGATATACCTAGAGACTGATTTTATTATAACTAAAGATGTAGTAAACTTCATTCTAGAGATTGATGCATACCCTAGCTTTTTCAAAGTACAAGTGTAAACAGGGAACTGAAATGAAGGATTTCAATTATGAAATCTAATAATTTTGCTAAAGAATTAAGGTGGTATTTGCTTATTATCCCTTACTAATTCGATGCAGAAATACAAAAAATCTCTTCGTCAGGTTCGTTTTTCAAGAACTTCTAAATTGAAGCGGAGCTTTGCAGTTTTATTATTGCTTAAAATTGCTGAGTAAGTAAAGGTATATGCTTCGCTCCTTCACTAAAAGTTCTGCGTTGTTAAAGCTGTTATCGAGGATTTCAAATGAAGATGATTACTTCTGTTTTATCTATTTTCCGTCCAGTACGTTTTTTAGTAGTAGCTTTTACTTGTGCTCTAGTATTATTCTCTAATGCTTTTCCTGCTTTTGCAATCGATAGCTACCAAAGTAATCCCACAGAAGGTACTACACAACTGCTTGACATTCAGCGCAAAACTGACGAAGCCGGTAAAGAACCACCGATAGGATTGGAAAAGACTCAAAAGGAGACTAACGAAGGACTTAATGAGGTTCAGGGAGCCGCTGATATCGACAAGCAGAAGCGTCCAGAAAATTCACAGGGTGCTACCTCTGTAGAAGAAAAAGCAAAGAGTTTCTTAGAAAAAGTTACAGGTAAGTAACAGAGTTAATACCTTGGTAATTTTTTGGTAGTAATGGGTCACGGCTTTCATGCAATGACCCATTACTACTTTTTAATGTGACGATCGCAACTGAAATTAAATATAAAAATATGTTCATCCCTATTAAGGTGTAAGTATAGCTATGAAATGTGATGATTAATCTAAACTCAATAATGTTTCCTTTGGTTGATGCGGATTATATGGAAAATTTGGCAAGTTAATAAATAAGTTTGCTTAGGGATGGAAAATAATGCGTGCGATAAACATTGGTTTGACAGACGAACAGCGTCAAGGTGTAATTAATCTGTTGAATCAGGATTTAGCAGATGCCTATTTACTGCTGGTGAAAACCAAAAAGTATCACTGGGATGTCGTTGGCCCTCAGTTCCGCTCTTTGCACCAGCTTTGGGAAGAACACTACCAAACGCTGACTCTAAATATTGATGCTTTGGCAGAGCGGGTTCGCGCTTTGGGCGGTTATCCAGTTGGTACATTGGAAGGATTTCTCAATCTTGCTACCCTCAAGGAACATGGTGGTAATGTGCCCACAGCAACAGGGATGGTAGCTAATTTAGTGGACGATCACGAGCAGGTTATTCGTAATTTGAGAGACCATGTAGATCAGTCTAGTGAAAACTTCCACGATCAAGGAACTGCTGACTTTTTGACTGGACTACTCGAACAGCATGAAGAAATAGCTTGGATGCTGCGTTCATTTATTGAAGGCGAGGCACTAGATGCAGATGGCAGACAGCCAGCAGCAGGGGCTAAGACTCCCGTAGGTGTATAGCTCATAACATCTGAGTTCAGGAAGGCTGTATGTGAAATCAATTGAGGGAGGAGCGATTCCTCCCTCAATTGATGTGAAAGAATTAATCTGCCTGGATCTACTCATTCACCTTGCCAATTTGGGAATTGAAAATTGGTTCATGCGCCAATCCCACTTAACGCCAGTCCGCTCAAGTCGGAAATTCCGCCTACGCGGCTGGTTCATTTATGTATACTGGGGAATCTGTCTAGTGCAGTGCTCTTGGGGGCTGCTAGTGGAGCGATCGCAGGTAGTGCAGGTGCCGGTCTAGTATCGGTTCTGACTACTTTGGGAATGCCAGAAGATAAAGCGGCTATCTACCAAACTCGCTTACAAGCTGGCGAATTTTTCGTGATGGCAGAAGTCCCAAGCGATCGCACTGGCGAATTTCAATTGCTGCTCGAAAGTGCTGGTGGCGAAGAAATTAACACGATTGAGAAAACTCTGGATCGTTCTTGTTCTGGACAGTGCAACAGTCCAGCAGACTTGTCTTTTGAAGTTCGCGCTCATCTTTCTGATGAAGCTCAGAGTACATTCATTGAACGATATAATGCTGTACTCAATGAAAAAAGTGACGAGTTCACAGCCGAACAAGCTGCTTGGGAGACTATTCACCAACAATATGAAGAAGATGAAAATGGTGTCTGGTCTAAAGCTAAGGTCAAAGCCTGAAGAAGGCAGGAGTTGAAACACTGACTTTTGCCTTTCTTGTTAAACTACTGTGCAAGACTAGATATCAGGGATTTATAACAAATAAATTATCCAATATTGTGGGGTGGGTTTTGTGGCTTACCCCACAAAAAGTAAGTATATTGGCAATAATCTGAGAATAATTGTAGATATTTATACGTATTATGGCAGGCGATCGCACTTAGATAGAAATTGCCTACTCTGGGTCTGGTTTGCATAATTTTGGGTACATTACCGCAAATGCGCTGATACTTTAATTTTCCCTCTTCATAAATTCCGCAAAAACACCGTTACGCTATTTGTGTTTGCGATCAAAACTTAGAGCATCCAGTTTATGAGGGCGGATTTATGACCAACCCTGTAAAGACGGTTATCCAAGTCAATCTGGAGATGGCTCTAGAAGTAGCTCAAGAATTAGAGCAAGCTCCATACACTCAACTCGGTGCTTATTGTTTGGAAATTTTACGGGAAATCGGATGTGCTGGTACTGAACTCCCAGTTAACTTACAAACTCGCGATCAGCAGCTAAATTTCATTACAGGCTTTGCATCTTATGCTTTTGGGGAGGTACAAAGTGTATAAAGCATTAATTGATGATATATTTTCTGATTCTGAAGATACAGAAGAAACTACCTTTCCTGCCACAGATGAAGATTTATTAATCTTAACAGAAAAATATTTAGGGTTTGAAATTCCCTCAAAGGTTTTCTTGCAAGCTATAGCCATTGCTGATTACGACGGTGCAGCTGCTTTTCGCTACGTTGATAATTATTTGATTACTCTCAAAAATAAGAAGAAGCGTAAGCAGAAGAAATTACTTGTGTTAGGTTGTTCGACTAGATTTGAAAATAATTGACGTGTTTATTCACCAGCTAACTAAAAACCAATACGATTTAGATAAGATAATTTGCACGGCTGATGTAGAGGCGTAGTATTACAACGTCTCCGCACATTTATTTCAAAAAGACAATAAACAACAATAACAATTTATCTAGAGTTAGTGGCAGGGCAAACGCATTTTATTTACTAATAAAAAATAAAAAGGATTCTCAAGTTATCTAATTGAAGAAGGCATGAGGCAGAGAGCAGAAGACACTATTCATTCTGCCCTCTGCCTTTTTCGATAACTGTCAAAATTGATGAGATTATAAACAAAAAAAATCCGATTTTTTCGGAAAATATTAATTAGCTTATTTTAAAATATATAACTCTTTAGTAAAAATAAAAACTCACGATTCGGGTAATAGATAGCTTTACCAAAGAGAGAGGTTAGGAGTGAGGTTAAGGCTCGCTAGATTAGGAAAGGCTATATGAAATTTAAAACATTATTTTTTAGTAAGCAAACTAGTAAATTAAACATATATCTAAAGAAAGAGATTAATTAATAATTAACTAAACAAATACTGTCTAGAACATCACAAATTAATTTAATACCAGACCATACTTTAGGCAGAAGGTTAAGAAAATAAATTCAGCTAACTTAGTTAATTAAATAACAACTTATCGGCTCAATACTTTTGATTTAGATCCTTGCTTGGAGTTGAAAAATAGAAAAACTTCTTCTATATTTCAACAAATTGCTTAGAAACAGTAGCATAAGAACCATTTAACTTCAAACTCAGGCTCAGGAGATACCAATGAACTTAAACCACAGTAAAAATTTGCTCAAAATGCTTGCTAGCCTCGTGGGAGTTGCTAGTACTGGTGCTTTAATAAGTCTTCCAGTATACGCTCTGCCCCAACCCATCTCTAGAAATTTGGAGACTAGTCAAGCCCCCATAGGTAATAGATTGTACTCTCAAGCAGGGCAATCTACAGGAGGTGATTCTACCACTGGAACGCAGCAGTATCCAAATAATGGTACTAGTGGTAGTGGAACTGGTACTAGTGGGACACAGCAGTATCCAAATAATGGCACTAGTGGTAGTGGAACTGGTACTAGTGGGACACAGCAGTATCCAAATAATGGCACTAGTGGAATAAATAATGGTACTGGAACACAGCAGTACCCAAATAATGGCACTGGAACCCAGCAGTATCCAAATAATGGCAGCAGTGGAACAAATAATGGTACTACCGGAACCCAGCAGTATCCAAATAATGGCACTAGTGGAACAAATAATGGTACTACCGGAACCCAGCAGTATCCAAATAATGGCACTA
>NZ_JAVRCB010000034.1:57325-94068 GCF_034530955.1 Nostoc sp. DedQUE05
GTGGAACGCAGAACAATACAGGAGGTAACAACACTACAGGTGGACAAAACACTGGTGGAGGTGTCAGAGCGCTCTGGTAATTTCTTAGCCTTATACAATACAGGCTAGAGAGCTTGTTAAGCTTGCTTCCTCTACTTAGATGATTTCAAATCATGACTGTTATCAACAGTAAATGCAGTAGAAAAGATGAAATGCCCTGTCAATTGATTCGATTTCTACTGCAACTACTTTTGACAATTTTGTTTTCCTTTCTTCACAAAATTACATATCTAATGCTAGACTATTCTGTTCATCAGAATGATTCCTCAAATAGCTACAGAGTATAATAAGCTCAAAAATTAAACAATTGATAATTAATTTGGTACTAAAATCTTGATAGACAAAATTTAAAATTTGAAAATGTTCAAGCAATTAGATAAGTTAGTTATTTTTATTTGTGCATCTGGATTAAATTTTAATCCGGCTCTGTCGTTAGCTTCTGAACTAAGAGTTCCTTCTCATACTTCAACCAACAATTTAGTCTCTCAAACGGCTAATATTAATAATAATTTAATTATTCAACCTCTTCACCTAGAGATCAGCCTTCGCAACCGTCGAGTAACCCTATATCGAGGAAAAAACCGAATTAAAAGTTATCCCATAGCAGTAGGTCGCCAAGACTGGGAAACCCCAATTGGTAATTTCCGCGTACGTACAATGTTAGAAAACCCTACTTGGATAAACCCTTTTACAGGTAAAGCTATCCCAGGAGGAGATCCTGAAAACCCACTTGGCAAATACTGGATTGGATTTTGGACAAACGGTAAAAACTGGGTTGGCTTTCACGGTACCCCTAATCCTGATTCAGTAGGTAAGGCTGCCTCACACGGTTGTATTCGGATGTACAACAACGATGTTAGAGAATTATTCTATCAGGTTAATATGGGAACACCAGTTACTGTGGTGCGATAGCTGATATAGAGTTATGACGAAAGTCTTAGTCGAGGGTAGCTAGTTATGAACCCAAGTTGCGGCTTTTCATTTTAATCCAAAATCTAAAATTGTTCGGTCATTACAAATTACGGATTAGTATTACTTCTGGCAAGACAAACTTGTTCATAGCTTTTACCAGCAATATCCCAAGTGAATTCTGTTTCTACCAGTTGTCTGCCGTTGCAAGACAATTCTGAACGCAGATGTGGACGATCGAATAGTTGACTAATAGCGGTGACGTACTCTGCGGGTTTATTGGCTCGTAATGCCCGTAATGGATGACTAGCAGCATCTACAGTTAATCCCTCTAAGCCGCGATCGCTGGCTACTACAGGTATACCAGCTGCCATTGCTTCTAAAGTTTTATTTTTAATACCAAACCCAGTCCGCATCGGTACAACGCAGATGGTGGCTTGGTGTAAATATTCTGCCATCGAAGGTACACGCCCCAGCACATTAATTCCTGGTTTTTTATCAAGTGCCAAAACTTCTGCCACTGGGTGAGAACCGACAATATCGAAAGTAGTATCGGGATACAATTTTTGGATTTCTGGCAAAACTTCATTGCTGAAAAAGCAGACAGCATCAATATTTGCTAAATTATCCATTGCACCAATAAAAATTAGGCGATGTCCTCCGGGATCGGTGGTACGCTTGGGGAAAGAAACTAAATCTACGCCATTGGGAATAACTGCAATTTCGCTATTGGGATTAAATTCTTGTAGTTGAATTTTATCTTCTGCTGTTGTCGCCACAATTGCCGAAAATTTAGCACAATAGTTTTGCTCATAACGCCGCAAAAGTGGGAGATTAATTTTGTCTCTGAGTGAATTTTCCGAAATACCTGTTGCTAATTGGTTCTGACAGGTAGCGTAAACGGAACTATGAACATTAACAATGGTTTTTAGCTGTTTTTGAAAATGTGGCTGCACATAAATTTCATTAACGCTATGTTCGCAAGTAATTACATCACATTTTCCCGCTTCCACCCAGTTATTAATCCATGTTTGCATCTCAAGTGAGTAGCGGTTAAGTACGCTTGGCGGTGTTCCCTGCTGCAAAAATCTGCCAAATCGCTGTATTTTCTGCAATATTCCGGTGGTTTGAGAATCTGGCGGGCGTTCAAAAATAGCTAGACGATCGACACAATCGCGTAATCCTGCTACTTCTGCGTCTGTAACATCACCCTCACGTTGAGTCACGAGGGTGACAGTATGACGTTGACTCAAGTACTTGAGTAAATTAAATGTCCTAACTTGGGTTCCCCCACGCGTTGCTGGGTAAGGAAAGGTGGAAGATAGCATTAAAATGTTCATATCAGCGTCTTCAAAAGTTTTTGGTTTAGCCAAAATAGGAAGGTGCAGCCAAAGTCAATTCTAAAGGGTGCGATCGCATCGGAATTTTAATCATAAACTCTGTTCCCTGACCGGGTGCTGAAATACAGGTTATTTGACCACCATGTTTGGACACAACAATTTCCTGGCTAATCGACAAGCCTAAACCCGTTCCTCTACCTACGGGTTTTGTTGTAAAGAAAGGGTCAAATAGGCGATCGCGTACTTCCTCTGTCATACCGGGGCCAGTATCGCCAATCCTAATAGTCACAAAATTATCGTCAGTTACTTCGGTGCGAATCCGAATTGTGCTGCGGCAAAAGTAAATTTCCTGGGGCGATCGCTCTTTATCATACTCCTCCAAAGCATCAATTGCATTCGCCAATAGATTCATAAACACTTGGTTGAGTTGTCCTGCATAACACTCCACAAGCGGTAGGTCGCCATACTCTTTAACGAGTTGAATCCCTAGTTGGTTAGAGCTGCCTTTAAAGCGATTGTGCAAAATCAGCAGTGTGCTATCTAGCCCAGCATGAATATCCACTGACTTCATTTGGGCTTCATCCACGCGAGAAAAAATCCGTAAGGACTGAATAATTTCGCGGATGCGGTCAGCCCCAACCTTCATCGAACTCAGCAATTTAGGCAGGTCTTCACTCAGAAATTCTAAATCTATCGCTTCAGCCAGTTGTTGAATTTCAGGTAGCGGTGAGGGAGTGTACTTAGCATAGAGGTTCAAGAGGTCGAGCAAGCCTTGGGTATATTCATAGGCGTGAGTCAGATTTCCATAGATAAAGTTGACAGGATTGTTAATTTCATGGGCGACACCCGCCACCAATTGTCCCAGACTGGACATTTTTTCACTATGAACCAGTTGGCTTTGAGTTTCTTGAAGTTGGCGAAAGGCAAGTTCTAGTCGATTGGCTTGTTCTCGATAGCGTGCTTCTGATTCTTGCAATGCTTGTTCTGTACAAATTCGCTCTTGGATTTCCTGTTGCAGCCGCTGATTAGATTCAAAAAGTGCAGCTGTCCTTTCTTCCACGCGTTCTTCTAACTCAGATGTCAGTTTTAAGAGGGCGTTCTCTGCCTTAGTTCGCTCTTGAATCTCTTGTGCCAGATGCACATTTTGTTCTTGCAGTCTCTTAGTCAAATTTCGGATGCTTAAATGGATTTTGACACGGGCTAAAACCTCTTCATGCTGAAGTGGCTTAGTGATATAATCAACCGCACCAAGGTTCAAACCTCTGACCTTATCCACTGTCTCAGAAAGCGCCGTCATAAAAATTACGGGGATGTCTTTAGTTGATTCTTGAGCTTTCAAATGCTGGCAAGTTTCAAACCCATCCATACCAGGCATGAGTACATCTAACAAAATTAGATCGGGGAGAGCATATTCGACCTGTTCAATTGCATCCTCGCCATCCTGCGCTACTAAAACTTGGAAGCCAGAATCAGCCAAGAAATCGAACAACACTCCTAAATTTGTCGGGTTGTCATCAACAATTAAGATAATGCCATTTTCGATGGGGGAAAGACTCATTAATTTACTCCTACATTTTTTAAAAATTCACGGATTTTTTTAACTTGAAAACCTTTAGCTAATTGACGCAACTCTAAAGAAAAAGGTGCATATTTAACATCCAATTCTTCCAATCGATCGACTTGTTGTACAATACCTTTGAGATCGCCTTTCATTGCTAAATTCAACAGAATTGCAATTTCGTCTGCGGAGGGAGCTACCAATGATTGCTGAAAACTTTCTTGTTTATTCTCTGTAGATACTTTTTCACCATCTTCATAAATCCATTCCAGTTTTAAGTGATACTGCAACTTTTCTAAAAGCTCTGTTATGCGGATGGGCTTAGGTAGAAAATCATTGCAACCCGCCTCTTTACTTTTGTTGAGATCGAAATCAAAAACACTGGCAGAAGTGCCAATCACGATCGCATTCTTTAGTTCAGGCGATCGCCGAATGCGACGGGTAGTTTCAAAGCCATTCATTTGAGGCATCAACAAATCCATTAAAATACAATCTGGATTCAATTCAAATGCCTTATTGAGACAATCATGACCATCTGCCGCTTCCACAATTTCAAATCCTAAAGGCGATAGCATCTTAACCAAGATTGCACGATTTTCTGCTCTGTCATCTGCTACAATAACTTTCCGCTTATAGCCTTTAAAACTTTGGATATTTCGTTGCTCTTTCTTGACAACATCAGCGTATTGAGAAACTTCAGTTAAATCTAAATCAAAGAAGAAAACGCTTCCTTTTCCTAAAGTACTCTTCACCTGGATTTCGCCACCCATCATCTGAACTAATTGGCGGGTAATTGCCAGTCCCAATCCCGTTCCTTCTGCTTTGCGATCGCCATCTCCTACCTGCTGGAATGGCAAAAATATCTCTTCTAATTGCTCTGGTGCCATGCCAATTCCTGTATCTTCCACCTGAAACCGAATTCTACCTTCCTGATAGCCGACTTTGAAAGCCACGCCTCCAGTTTCAGTAAACTTAACGGCATTACCCAGTAAGTTAATCAAAGCTTGCCGCAACCGTTTTTCATCAGCTTTAACACCTATAGGAAGTTGAGTAATCTGTTCAAAAATTAAGCAAATACCTTTTTGTTCGGCACGGATACGGCAGATTTCGGCAATGCCTTCGAGAAATTCTGGAAAATGAAAATCCGTTAGATGGAGTTCCATTTTTCTAGCTTCAATTTTAGAGAGGTCTAAAATGTCATTGATCAGGTTCAAAAGATGGTCGCCACACTGATGAATAATATTCACACCATCTTTTTGTGAGTTAGTTAAACTTTTTTCACGCTTGAGAATTTGGGCATAACCCAAAATGCCATTAAGCGGTGTTCTCAGTTCATGGCTCATGTTAGCAAGAAAATCACTTTTAGCACGGTTGGCTGATTGGGCGATTTCTTCTGCTTTTTGCAGATGCACATTTTTTTCCTGTAATTCTAAAGTTCGCTCTTGTACTTTGGCTTCTAAGTTAGTGTTGGCTAATTTTAAGTCTTTATAAAGACGAGCATTTTCAATGGAAATCGCCGCTTGAGAAGATAACAGTTGTAATACTTCTAAGCGATCTGATGTAAATGCGCCAATGGTGAGATTATTTTCTAAATAAAGAATGCCACTGAGTTTGCCTTGATGGATGAGCGGTGTACATAAAACCGATTTAGGTTTATGGTTGACGATGTACGTATCTGTGGTAAATGTTCCTTCACGAGTTGCATTATTGAGGACAATATTTTCTTTAGTTCGGGCTACATAGTTAATCAGTGAAATTGGTAGTTGCTGACTGGTTGATACTGAGATTCCTTGTAATACAGTTACATCGACTTTATCTACTGTTCCTGATGCTTCTATTAGCAAGTCTCCTGATTTTTCTAAAATTAAGTAGCCTGTTTGAGCGCCAGCATTCTCTAGCACAATTGTCATTAATTTAGCGAGCAACTTGCCTAAAACTATTTCTCCAGAAAGAGCTTGAGATGCTTTCATAACTGTGGCTAAATCCAGGGAGTCTGAGGCATTTTCACCCGTAGAGTTAATTATCTGAGTCACATTCGTACTGACGCTTTCTCGCTTTGATATGCGAAATAGTTGAGGATATCTTTTCTCCAAGTCTTTGACTTTTGCCTTCGCTCCCCAGCAACCATATCCATAGTAGGCATCGTTGAGATAGGTATTAGCAACTTTCTCTCTGCCACAAGCAAAATAGAACTCTGCTGCTAGTTCCGAGGCTAGGGCTTCTTCTTGAATATATCCATGTTCTCTAGCTCCAGTTATGGCTCGGTCGTAAAACGCGATCGCTTTTGCATCTTGTTGCAATACTCGTGCCTTTTCTGCTTCCACTAAATCGTACTTATGCTGATAGTTAGCAGGAGAATGCAACGCCCATTGCTTCATTTTTTTCTGCTGCGCTATCACTTGACTGAAATATTGTTGGCGAGCGGTTTGTGATGCACTGGGATACGAAGCTAGGAGAGTCAAAGAGGAGTAGAACTTGTGTTCGGCTTTGTACATCAATCCTTGTCCACCTTGTTCGTATTTTTCTGCCAACAAGGCATTCTCAGCAGCGCGATCGTAATTTTTAAATAAATAACCCAGAAGCAGTTTAGAAACATAGATAGGATAAATAGCCATATAATTATTGCTATTTATCAGAATTGGCAACATTTTATTTTCATCAAAACTTTCGCCAATTAATCGATATGGTTCCGCAGTTTTTCTAGTTAAATTTAAACTTGTTTGTCGGACTATCTGAGCATAAATAATTTGAAACTCTTGTTTGGTTCTTTGCATTAAAGCAATATAATGCGCCTGTTTTTGGAGAGCAATTTCTAGATTTTCGCCGATAAAAAACAAATGCGTACAATAAAAACAAGCCGAATAAGAAGCATATTCTAAATCTCCTGTTTCTAGCCCTCTTTGGACACCCTCAATTAACGGTTCTATAGTATTAATACCTGGTTCTTTCCAATGCCTGATAAAATAATTAAATGTTTCATAGATTTTCGCTGTCATTTCCTTAGCATTGAATTGATTTAACAGCTTTAAGCCTAGCTGACCGAATTGATAACCAGAATCCATGTCTTCAAAAGCGCCACATAAGAACATTCCATAAAGTACATACGCATAAGCTGACAGAGGAGAGTTTCCATCTTTGAGACAGAGATTGGTCATTTTAAAAACGACCTGTGGATAAAGTTCGGGAGCTACAATATAAACCGGAGGAATCAAATTTATCAAAATTCGCAATGCAGCTAATTTATAAACATCAGTCATTTCTGGTAATTCTATTAAATCTTCAATGCGTTTCCCTCCTAAATTCAATCTAGTCAGTCTTGTTGGGGATTTAGCTGCTAAAGGTAAACCTAGCATTTTCAGCACTTGCAGTCCGGTATTTAATGCGGCTTGCATTTGGTTTTTAGCAATATAAAACTGCATTTTTGTCTCATACACCTGGACTCGATCGAGCAGGGTTTTTGCCTGTGCCAAAACTACATTGGAAAGTATTTCTGCTCGCTCGAAATTAGTGTTGAGGAATTCTACTGCTGCTGTTTCTACATAGAGGTTGAGTGTCATGTCATACTGACAATGCCAACTATCTGCTGCAAGTAATTCCAAACCTACATTTAAATATTTAACAGATGATTCATACGCTGTTGCTGCTTTTGCTTTCTGTCCAGCTATAAGATTGAGTTGAGCCAGTCTATCTTTTTGAGGCTGTTGGGCGATGAATTCAGCACCAACATTCAGTTGGTTGACAATTTCAAAAATGTTTTCTTCAATGTCCCTTTCCGAGGTATGTATTAGTAGCAATTCACCAATTTTTAGGTGAGTCTGTTTTTTCTGATCATCTGGAATAAGAGAATAAGACGCTTGCTGTACCCGGTCGTGTAAGAACTTATAGGTAATGGGTGATGAGGGCTGGTTAATGTGCGATCGCCTATTCTCAGTCTCCATTTGTTCTGAGTCAAAAACAAGCGGTGTTTTGTAGGAATTATTGAGGGGTAGAACCAAACCTGATTGCAGAGCTTCCCACAAATCTGCTGCTGTTTTTGACTGAGATGTTTTATTAATAATCGCCAATATATCTAAAGTAAACTTGTCTCCAATGCAGGCGGCAAACTTTAACACATTCTGTGTTTTTTCAGATAGCTTTTGAATTTGGCTAACCATCAATTCAACGACATTATCAGTTATATTAACTCCCTGAATAAACTCAATATTCCATTGCCAAAAACCGCGTTCAAAGTCAAAGTATAATAAGTTGTCCTGATAAAGAGATTTGAGTAACTGAGTTAAGAAAAAGGGGTTGCCTTGGGTTTTTGTAAAAACTAACTCAGCTAACGGCTTTACTTTTAAAAGTTCGCTACGAAGAGTATCGACTACTAACTGATTGACGTGAGCGATATCCAAAAGCTGGAGGATAATGTTATTTACGATCGCACCAGTCTGTTGAATCTCCTCCAAGGTCTGAATCAAGGGATGAGTGGCGCTTACTTCGTTATCTCGATATGCACCAATTAGCAATAGATATTGGCTATCTGGGTCAGTCATAATTAACTGGATAAGCTTGAGGGAAGCTGAATCTGCCCACTGTAAGTCATCCAGAAACAAAACTAGTGGGTGTTCGGGTTGACTAAATACATGAATGAATTGTTGAAACACCCGATTAAATCGATTTTGTGATTCTGACGATCCTAATTGAGGAACTGCTAGCTGCGGGCCAATAATCCGTTCTAATTCGGGAATAACGTCTATAATCACTTGAGCGTTGGAGCCGAGGGCATCTATTAGTTTTGATTTCCAAACAGCGATTTGCTCATCGGTTTCTGTTAGCAATTGCCGCATCAGATCTTGGAATGCTTGAATTAGAGAAGCAAATGGAATATTCCGCTTGAACTGGTCAAATTTACCGGAGATAAAATAACCTCGCTGGCGCACAATCGGTTTGTGAACTTCAGAAACTAAGCACGATTTACCGATGCCTGAGTAACCAGAAACTAGCATCATTTCCGTAGTACCAGAACTGACGCGATCGAATGCTTCTAACAAAGTAGCAACTTCTATTTCCCGTCCGTAGAGTTTTTGCGGAATGGAAAATTGGCTGTATGAATCTAATTGACCGACAATAAAGTGGGAAATCTCGCCATCCGTCTGTAACTGAGTCAGACAGGTTTCTAAATCGGCTTTTAGTCCGAGAGAACTTTGATATCTATCTTCAGCAGTTTTAGCTAATAATTTCATGACAATGTCAGAAACCGCCGAGGGAATTTGGGGATTGAACTCTTGAGGCGCTATTGGTGTTTTGGCAATATGGCAATGAACAAATTCCAGAGAGTCAGCGGCATTAAATGGCAGCGCACCTGTCAGCATTTCATAAAAAGTAACGCCTAAAGAATAGAAGTCGGTACGGTAATCAATTGACCGATTCATTCGTCCGGTTTGCTCCGGTGACATATAGGCGAGAGTGCCTTCTAATAAATTGGGATTGCTGATGCTTTGATTTTCTTTTTCTAAACACGATGCAATACTGAAGTCGATAATTTTAACTTGTCCGGTTTTTGGGTTAATAACGATATTGTCAGGTTTTATATCTTTATGAATAATCTTGGCTTGATGCAGTTGAGTGAGAGTGGATGCTAGCTGAATGGCTATTTTTAGAAATTCGGTTAATGATAACTGGCGATCGCTAATATACTTTTTCAGAGATTCTGCACCAAAGTCTGCCAAAATTAGGGCTAAACCGTTATGATGATTTTCTAAAGCTAGGGACTTGACAATTCCTTCTATATCTACTAGCGTCTCTGATATTTTATATTCATGTCTGAGTCGGGTTAGTTCTTCGAGGCTGGGATACTCGGCTTTCAGGGCTTTAACGATCGCAAGGGTTTGATCTGACTGCTTGGAAGCGCGATAAATAACGGTATTCACACCTTCATGCAGAGCTTCAATAAAGTTGTAACCGGGAAGGACAGGTATCATTTTTCTAAGCCTAAGTAGTACGATGAACTGGGCATGATGCTAATGAACTTTATCCACAACTGTCAAATAAAAGGACAATCAAGTGCTTTCTTTAGCATTCCCAGCCAGCCCAAAATTTCTCTAAGGCTAAATAAAGCTCAACATTTGGAAATATAAGCTTGGGTTAAAGGTTATTGGTGTAGATAATTGGTTTTAAAAGACGCGATAAATCGCGTCTCTACATCTGGGTTTTGTTGCTCATTCTGAAGTGTATAGACGCTGCGCTATCTGCTTTTGGGTCAGAATACCTAACTGAATTCTGACTTCTGAATTCTGTATTAGACCTCTTGCACAAATGCAAAATTCGCCCACCCTACGGGATCTTGCTACATCCCCCAACCCCTTCTCCCAATATTGGGAGAAGGGGAGCCAATTTCAAAGTCCCTCTCCCAAGTTTGGGAGAGGGATTTAGGGTGAGGGCTTTTTATTCATACAAGAAGTCTATCGATCGCGATCTCATATTAATGACTAAAGATCAAAGCATAATCAAACCCAGTCGTACACCCACAGCAACAGCCTCAGTGCGGCTGGAGACACTGAGCTTTTGAAAAATGGATGAGAGATGAAATTTGACGGTATGCTCAGAAATATGCAAACGTTTTGCGATCGCTTTATTTCCCAACCCCGATCCAAGCATTCCTAAAACCTCTATCTCCCGTGGTGTCAAGGTTTGTACGGGATTTGTTACTACTTTTTCGCGGATAGACAGTAATTCTACAGCATTTGGGTGCAGCACCAGCAAACCAAAAGCGATCGCTTCTACAGCCGCGACAATTTCTGACTCTGTACTAGTATTAGGCAATATCCCCCGGATACCAGAACGTAACGCCGTTTCTAAATCAATGCTGTCGAGTTCTTCAACAATGACGATTATTCCTAATGGATATTGCTGTTCTTGAATAACTAGCAATTTTTCCCACACCGCTTGTTGAAAATTCCCACTCAAATCTACCAGCACTACATCCGGCTGTAATTGCCCGACTTCACTCGCCAATACATCCAAATCGGATGCACTCCCCACAACCGTCAACCGAGGATTGGTAGTTACCACAGCTGATAACCCTGCTCGCACCACAGGGGAAGTAGCAACTACCATCACTCGGATCATGTCGCCTCCACAGCAGTTTTATCGGACTGCACGGCAACATAAATCACGAATTGCTGTCTACCGCGTAGGAGTTGTAGCGGCACAGATCCTTTACTTTCATGGAGATATTTGGTTAAGTCATTTATGCTAGTGAATAATCGCCCCGAAACTCCAATTAAAACATCGCCGATTTGTATACCAGCATTTTCTGCCGCACTGTTAGGTAAAATTGACAGCACCAATAAACCCAAGCTACGCCTACCTAAAAGCACAGGTTGCAGTGTAACTCCCAGCTGCGGACGACTATTTCCCTGTAAAAAACGCTCAACGGTGTTGCTGGGAACCGCCACAGCCAAACCATTAACAATCATCGTATTAATTCCCACAACCAGGCCTTGACAGTCGGCAAGTGGCCCCCCAGAATTACCAGGATACAGCCGCAAATCGGCCATAACTGCTCGTGGATTATTTGCATGGATAATTCCAGTTGTCACAGCGCCACTGTCAGCAAAGGGATTACCCACCGCCAAGACTAATTCACCCACTCGTAGCGCTTCCGAATTGCCGATAGTTGCAGCAGTTAAATCAGTGGCGACAATTTTCAGAGCTGCTAAATCCTGCTGTGGATCGAATTGGGTACGCACCGCATCAAATACCCTTCCGTCTGCCAATTCCACAGTTGCGCGGTTGCTAGTTGCTACATGGGCATTAGTGATAATTAGTCCGTCAGGTTGCCAAATGACACCAGAACCGACTCCTAGAGAGCCACTTTTTACTTTAACAGTGCAATCGCGTAGTTTAGCAGCTACCTCTGTCAGTTCAGCAGCGATGTTAATTAATGTTGTGTTTGCCATGTTATACAATTTTTGAGCGTGTGAAAGTAGAATCTAGTGATGTCCTTTGTCATTTGTCCTTTGTCCTTAGAAACACAAATGACTAATGACTAATGACTAATGACGATTCGAGCAAAAAGGTGCAACTTCCGAGTTCAGAGGCTCAAGGTTCGAGCAAAAAGGTGCAACTTCCGAGTTCAGAGGCTCAACGTCCGAGCAAAAAGGTGCAACTTCCGAGTTCAGAGGCTCAACGTCCGAGCAAAAAGGTGCAACTTCCGAGTTCAGAGGCTCAACGTTCGAGCAAAAAGGTGCAACTTCCGAGTTCAGAGGCTCAACGTTCGAGTAAAAAGGTGCAACTTCCGAGTTCCAAATTCCAAATTCCAAATTCCAAATTACGAATTACGAATTACGAATTACGAATTACGAATTACAAAGGTCGTTCGCCAACTGCGATCGCTAACTCAATTAACACTCCACCCCGGACAACTTGCACTTTGACAGCTTTACCAATGCGATCGCTACTATTGAGTAGCGCCAACACATCACCTGTATCGCCCACAGTTACGCCATCGAATGTTACCAAAACATCGCCAAGCAGCACACCTGCATTGTCAGCAGGCCCCGCAGCCTCAACATTGACAACAATTACCCCAGTTGCCGAACTTAAATTGAGAGCAGTTTTTAGGTTCTTTGGTAAACGTACAGGTTGCATTCCTACACCCAAGTATCCTTTAGAAATGCGTCCTTTTGCTACTAATTGGTCAACCACGCGATCGACTGTAGCAGTGGGAATTGTCAGAGCAGTACCACGCCGCCCCGATGTATTCATGCCTACAACAAAACCAGCAGCATCTACGAGCGGGCCGCCTGCAAAACCAGAGTAAAGGGTGATGTCTGGGCGGATGAATTGGTCAATATTCCCGCCATTCATACTCCGCCAAGCACCGCTAACCACACTCACTGCACCCATCGCCGCCCTTAAATCACCTTCGCCACCTCTTGCCAGTCCTAGTACCAAATGACCAACTTTGAGCGTTTTAGCATCGCCAACTTTGGCCACAGGTATTTCTGCATTTTCTAGTTTAAAAACAGCTATATCGGTGCTAGAGTCATGACCGACGAGTGTTACTGGTGCAGTACTACCATTTGATAAGGTAATAGTGATATCGTCATAGCGCTGGAGGCACTCATCAGAGGTAACAATGATGCCATTACGCCAATGAATGCCGCTTGGGGAAACACGTGTACCCCCATTCACCGCAACCACAGCACTCCCAGCTTGTTCTACGGTATCAGCTAAACTGTTGGACAAAGCCAGTAATGAAGACATAAGATTTTTGTGCAAACGTTTTTAGATGTTCATATCGTGCCGTTTTATCAACACAGATGACATCGGAAAAATGGGGAGAATTTATCCTAGAAAAATGGCTAGGATTTATATAAGCTTTTGGCGTTGCTGAATCAAAATATAAATAATTGACTTTATCGGCTCTTTTATTGAACGTAATACTAAAAACTTGTTGCTTGACAGCTTTAGAAGCTTACAGTCAAAGCCTTTAATGACATGATTATCAAATAATGCCAGTGGCTCTATCAACCATAAAATAGGCAGGAGAACCCAACTCATTCCTAGAAATGAATTATGGAGATTACTACTGAACAGTTGCTCAGAAGATATGTTGCTGGAGAAAGAAACTTTGCTGGTATTGACTTGAAGCCTGCTACTGATACGGCAGGGATAGAGTTGCTTAAAGATGCTAATTTGAGAGGAATCAACCTGAGAGGGGCTAATCTGCACTCTGCTGATCTTAAGGGGGTGGATTTGAGTAGAGCTAATCTTACTGGCGCTAATTTGTGTAGTGCCAACTTGAGAGGTGCGAATTTGAGCGAGGCTATTCTGGTTGGTACTAACTTGAGAGGTGCTAGTCTTGGGAGTGCTAATCTTACTTGTGCTTGCTTGGAGAGCGCTAATCTCACTAGGGCAAGTTTGAGAGGTGCTAATTTGCTCAATACTGATTTTAGTTGGGCAATTTTAATTGAGACAAACTTTGGTAGTGCCAGTAACTTGAAAATTAACTCCACTATGTTCTACGTCTTTTTCTGGAAAACCATTCTGCCTGATGGAACTATAGAAGTCGGCCCCAGATACAGCGAGCAGTGAGCAAGGTATTCGATTCTGGTTCAGCTATCACAAAATATCTTAGTATATCGAAATTCCCTCACAGTTATTGTTCACAAAAAAGTTCTTACTTCTCAACGCTAGTAAGGGAGGGGTTGGGGATTAGGTTTCTATTGGACTCAACTGAAAACCGCTATAAATTGAGAAACGCCTATTCTAAAGTGGAATAGGAATGAAATGGCAAATAAACAAATGCACGCTCAATCAAGAGAAATCAACTTGCTCACTCCATCTAGAGAATTACCTCTATATGGCAAGAGAATTTTAGTCACAGCACCGAGAAATTATGCTTATAGGTTATCTGAACAAATCATCAAACAAGGTGGTTTACCTGTTTTCATGCCTACTATCGAAACCTGCTATTTATCAAACTACACTCAGTTAGATGCCGTTTTAGCCGATATAAACGAATTTGATTGGATTGTCTTTACAAGTCGAAACGGAATCACAGCATTTTTTCAGAGGATAAATGATTTGAATATTCCTATATCTGTAGTACAAAAATGTCACTTATGTGCATTAGGAAAAGATGTAGAAAGCTTATTGTCTTTTTGTGGCAAGGTAGATTTAGTCCCAACAGAATCTAGCCCAGCCGGAATTGTGACTGAATTAGCGAAACTTCCACAAATTCACGAGAAAAAAGTGCTGATCCCGGCTCCAGAAGTTGTGGGTTTGCCTGAACCTGATGTTGTACCCAATTTGATTACGGATTTGCAACAATTGGGCATAGAAGTAACTCGCGTACCCACATATATTACGCAGGGTTTAGATAAAACTATCTACGGTATGGAATTAAACCTGATACGTCAAGGAATGATTGATGTAATTGCCTTTAGTAGCACGGCGGAAGTAGAAAGCTTTTTGACAATGGTCAAGTTACAAAGCGATTATGAACATTGTGTTATTGCATGTTTCGGCCCTTACACCACTGCTAACGCCCAAAATTTGGGTATGAATGTCTCTATTGTGTCTAGAGATTATAGTTCATTTGAGGGATTTGCTGAAGCGATCGCAGCATTTTTCCTTGTGTGATTTTCCTGTCAAGTTTCTGGTACATGTAAACTCGCTCCACTAAGCGTTTGAGAATCTAGAACAGTCAACTACAATCAACTCTAGACTAGCAGCACATAAACTCGTAGTATCGAATATGGAGTTTATTAGAACTAGGGATTGTTACATGGCAACTTATAAAGTCACATTAAAGACCCCAGAAGGCGATAAAACAATTAATGTTGAAGATGATGTGTACATCTTAGATGCCGCTGTCGATGACGAAGGCATAGACATACCCTACTCTTGTAGGGCTGGTTCTTGCTCTAGCTGCACCGGCAAGTTGATTTCAGGTACGATTAACCAAGACGATCAGAACTTTTTAGATGACGACCAAGTTAACGATGGATTTGTCCTCACCTGTGTTGCCTATGCTACTTCTGACTGTACAATCTTAACCCATCAAGAAGATGAGCTTTAGAGATCGCTAACGAGGAATACGATCTGGACTTGCCTTCTTCCTGTAGCGCTGGTTCTTGCTCTACCTGCACCGGGAAGCTGTCAGGTACAGTGAACCAAGACGATCGGAACTGTCTTAGATGACGAGCAAATTGACGCAGGATTCGTCCTCACCTGCGTGGCCTATGCTACTTCTGACTGTGTAATTGAAACCTATCAAGAGGAAGTGCTTAACGGTTAAGAGTGGGTGAGGATTGAGGGCATTGGTGTCAACTTAAGCCCAAACCCTTTTCAAATCTCGTTTCTCTGAGTGAAAATGCTGCTTATTGGGCTGCTGCCTCCGTTACTGGTGGTAGCAGCCCCCATTGTATTCGTCACCCTAAAAAATGTATGGCAATTAATATCATGTCCGCTTGATTGCTTATTAAACCTGAAGAACCCCACCCCGCCAAAGCTACGCCTTGTCTCCCCTCCCGAAGAGCGGGGAGGGGTTGGGGGTGGGGTGTAATGACTGTGGTTAGCATAACTAATTATGCGGACATGATATAAGCTGCGATCGCAAGTGGTTATAAAATGTGCAGCACCATTTTGATAATTTGCATTCTCTCAAAGATGAGCTAAAACTTACAACCGCTTCCCCTCTCCCTCTGGGAAAGGGGTTAGGGGTGAGGGCGGAAATTTAGACTTCTAGGGGAGAGGTTTTCCAATCTTTTGATTTAGCGCAGAGACTTTAAGCTTTCAGTCTTTTGCACTAAGAAATCAGTGAAGATACTCATAATGGTGCGCTGACGTAATTTCACATTAGCATTAATGGACATCCCTGATTGCAAGGGAATTTGACGCTGATTAATCAGTAACTTCTGCCCATGTAAGCGGACTTTTGCGGAAAAACGCCAGAAATTATAAACTTGGTCTGGAGGTAAGGCATCAGAGCCAATCTCAATTAGTTCGCCTTTGATATCACCATACTCTTGGAAGGGAAAGGAATCGATTCTCACATCGACTTGTTGCCCTTCTTGGACAAAGCCGATGTCGCGATTGGTGATGTAGACGTTAGCAACCAAGTTACCACTAGGAACAAGTTTCAGAAGCGGTTCGCTGGAATTAACTACAAATCCTGCTGTTTTAGCTTTAAGTTCAAAAACAGTACCATCTACAGGTGCGGTAATTTTCTGATATTTCAGAGTTTGTTCTGCCTGAACCCACTTACTATTAATTTCTCCAATCTGACTATTAATTTCATAGAGGCGTTTCTGATTATCTACAATTACCTTGGTTAATTGGCTGTCAATTCCGGCAATGTTTTTGTCATTATCTGTAATTTTGGCTAGTAAATCTTCTTGAGACACAGCCGCAGTATTGCGAAGTTTTTGATTTGACTGTGCGATCGCTAATTGTAATCGCTGCTGTTCCCGATTCAATCGGATTACTTCTGCTTGTTTGCTGCTGACATCCTGCTGTTGTTTCAAATATTGCACCTGGGAAATCGCCCCCTGCTGCGCTAGAGGTTCAAACTTGTGGAGAATTTGTTGATTAATTGTCAGCAACTCTTTAGCGCTAGTTAATTCCGCTTGAGTTTGGAAAAATTGCTGTTGCGTCTGTCCCGTTTCTAAATTAGCTGTGGCTAAACGCGATTCCAATTCTATTTGGCGATTTCGCAAGCGTAACTGTTGCTCTGTTGTGAGACTATTTCCAGCAGTCGCACCATTTAATTGTGTGCGGTACAACTGGTTTTCGGCAATAATCGCGGCTCGGCTTTTGGTCAAGAAGGCGAGTTCTGGTTTAATTTTCAACAGAGCAGTTTGCTGTGCTACTTCCTGTAGTGATATGTTCCCTTGAAGCTGACGGCGATAGAAGTCATTTTCTTGCTCTAGCGCCTGTTTCGCCAGCAATTGAGCCGCCCGACTTTGCTTTAATGAACTTAACTCCGCCTCCGAAGAAGTTTTTTCTAGGGTAACGAGTGTTTCACCTTTTTTGACTCGCTGACCATCTTTGACTAGAATCTCATTGACAACACCATGAACCGGAGCTTGAATTTCTTTAACTGCACCCTGTGGTTCTAGCTTGCCAGTAGCATGAATTGATTCATCAATTTTGAACACCGAAGCCCAAATTACTGCGAAGGTACTAACTCCAACAATAGTCCAAGCGATCGCTCTTGACCAAGTAGGAGTTTGTTGTAAAAGTACTGGTTGATCGAATTTATATTGAATATTCATTGGGGAATGGGGAATGGGGAATGGGGGATTGGGCATTGGGGAGTGCTGAGAGACGCGATGAATCGCGTCTGTACAAGAGTTAGAAGTGCTAAGGTTAAAATTCCGAGTTCAGAAGCTCAACGTTCAAGTAAAAAGGTGCAACTTTCGAGTTCAAAGGCTTAACGTTCAAGCAAAAAGGTGCAACTTTCGAGTTCAAAGGCTCAACGTTCCAGTAAAAAGGTGCAACTTCCGAGTTCAAAGGCTCAACGTTCCAGCAAAAAGGCTCAATTTTTGAGTTCAAAGGCTCAACGTTCAAGTAAAAAGGTGCAACTTCCGAGTTCAAAGGCTCAACGTTCCAGTAAAAAGGTGCAACTTCCAAGTTCAAAGGCTGAAGTATCGAATTTTAAGCATGAAATTTCATTATCTAAAGTTGAAGCGATAGTATTTACTGCTGACAAATGACAAATGACTAATGACTAATGACTAATGACTACACTTTCGCTTCCTGTTGCTGATACAGACAGTAGTAATAACCTTTGAGCGCCATCAATTCTTCATGAGTTCCCTGTTCTACCACAGCACCTCCATCCATCATGAGAATGACATCGGCATTGCGAATTGTGCTGAGGCGGTGAGTAATGAAAAACACTGTTTTTTCTCGGAAAGCTGACGCTAAGTTACGGCAAACTTGGGCTTCGGCATTGTAATCTAAGGCACTCGTCGCTTCATCAAGAATCAGTAATTGCGGGTTTTGCAGGACAGTACGAGCGATCGCTACTCGTTGGCGTTGTCCCCCAGACAGTCCCGAACCTCGCTCGCCCACACGGGTGTTATAGCCACTGGGCAAAGACATAATAAAGTCGTGGGCATAAGCTATTTTGGCGGCAGTAATAATTTCTTCATCGCTAGCATCAGGATATCCCAAGGCAATGTTTTCGCGGATTGTGCCATCGAATAGTAAGGTATCTTGTAACACCATACCAATCTGACGACGTAAAGAATAAAGTTCTACTTTGCTGATATCATAGTCATCAATCAAGATTTTGCCGGATTTGGGTTCGTAAAGTCGAGGTAATAATTTTAGCAGTGTGCTTTTACCGGAACCGCTTTGACCAACAATTCCCACAAAGGAGCCAGCCGGAAAATCTAAGTTAATATTGCATAGTTGCAATGGCCCGTGTTCCGAGAAACTGAAGCTGAGATTTTCAAAGCGGACGCTACCTTGAACGCTGGGCATTAGGATATTTTGACAGTTACCGATTTCTACTTCTTGGGGAGTATCTAAAATATCAGCAAGGCGTTGCAGAGATAAAGCGGTTTCTTGGAAGTTCTGCCAAAGTTGCATTAGGCGTAACAAGGGACTAGTAACATAACCAGCCAAGATGCGAAAAGCGATGAGTTGTCCCAAGGTTAGATGCTGATTGAGAACTAGAAAAGCTCCCACCCACAGCACTAACATACTGGAAAACTTGTTGAGAAAACTGCTAACAGAACCGGCAGTAGTTTGGGTGGAAACTGTTTTGAAACCTGCGCTGATGTAACGAGCATAGCGTTCTTGCCATTGCCAACGCGATCGCATTTCTAAATTTTGCGCCTTGACTGTCTGCATTCCCCCCATCACTTCCACTAAATAAGATTGCGTCTCGGCATTGCATTCTGCTTTTTCTTGCAATTGTCGCCGCATCACAGGTGATACCATCAAGTTGAGCAAGCCAAACAACGGTACTGTTGCCAAAGCTACCAAGGTCAACACTGGGCTGTAAATCGCCATTACTACAATGTAGACCACTGAAAATACAGCATCCATCACCACAGTTAAAGCTGTACCAGTTAAGAAAGAGCGAATATTTTCCAACTCGTGAATTCGCGTTGCCAATTCCCCAACAGGGCGGCGTTCAAAGTAAGATAATGGCAGACGCAACAGATGATTAATCACCTCAGAACCAAGGGCGAGGTCAATTCGGTTAGTGGTATCTGTAAATAAATGAGTGCGGATACTGGTAAGTATTGCTTCGATGACTGCTACTACTAGCAAAAAGATGCCAAAAACTTCCAGGGTATCAGGACTGTTACCAACCAGTACTTTATCAATAATCACCTGTGTGGCGAGGGGATTTACCAGCCCAAACAGTTGAATAACAATGGAAGCGATTAGTACTTCAATTAATACTTTGCGATAGCGCCGCAGCGAAGGTACAAACCAACTTAAACTAAACCGCGCCTTGGGAGTATTTTTGGTAGTTTGTAGCAGCAGGACTTCTCCTTCAGCCCCCCAGTTTTCTGCAAAGTCTTGTAATTTGTAGCGCAGTAGTCCCATCTCTGGAACGGCAATGAGTAACTCTCGATCGCTATTTTTGTAAATAATTGCAAAACTATCTTGCCAAGAAATCATCACTGGTAGTTGCAAGCGTCCGACTGCGGTAGCGGGAACTTTTACCATCTGTGTTGTCAACCCCATCAACTCAGCAGCAGCAGCGCAAAATTGCAGAGATATAACGCCTTTTTGTTCGTGCTGCTTTGTCAACACCCGTTGCAATGTATCTCTGCGCCAGGAGATGTTAAAGTATTGGCTCAACATTTGGAAGCAAGCTAGTGTTGCATCCAGCGTCCCTCTACCTTTGATATAAGGAAACTTCTTTTGTTTACCCTTAGCTGCTGGTGCTTCTGTGACAGTAATTTCTGAGGCGTAGGGAATCTCGGCGGGTAAGAGTGTTTTTGGTGTAGGAAAAGCGAGATTTTCTCTAAATATTGATTTGGGGAATCCCACCAGACGCATATTTGTATTAAATTTCAGCTTGGGGTTGAGTTCATCCAACTCTAAGTGACTCCCCACAGGGAACTCAGCATCAAAATTACTGCTGACTAACCACAAAAATTCTGAGTCTAACTGCTGCTGAAAGACTTTGCGTGCAGGAATTGTTTGGATAATTGCAACTTCAGTTGCAGCTTGGGCAAATTTAACTAAATTTCTGCTACCATCTGCGCGACGGCTGAGTTCTTCGGTAAGCAGTTCATGCACTTCTAAAAGAGTAATCTCATTTTGCAGGGCGTGGACAAAAGCCTCTTCCTGCTTGAGTAAAGTTAGAAAACCAGCAATAGGTAGATTAATCGCGATAACTTCAGTAGAAGCGATCGCAGTTTCACAAGCAATACCCCGCATATAACTTACCCAACCCAAAACCTCTCCTTGAGAGAGTAACTTCAGTGTCGCCGGATTTTGTCCTTGGGAATTGCAGGTTAATAAACGCGCTTGCCCTTGGTAGATAATACTAATCCAATTGGGCATAGCTTCTCTGGTTACTATTACCTGCCCGATGCGATAACGACAAAATTGCACCTTGTCGAGCAAATTTTCTAAAACATTTGGTGACAGATAATTGAAAGGAAATAGTTCAGCAATATATTCTTGAATATCAACGGTTGTATTTGTCATCATCTTGCACCCGATTTTAATAATTACTAGGCAGCTTTCGCTTCTTGAGGCTGTGCTGGTTTGCTGTTGATTCCCATCCAAGCTTTTTCTTCTGGTGATAGTTGACTTAGTTGCTGTTGAAACCAAGCTTCAAAATTCTCTTGCAGCAATCGTTGGCGCATAAAATCGTCCAACTGGGCACTGATAAACTTTTCCACGCGTATAATTATCCATGAGTCTCCAAAGGGTACGGGTGGTTGAACTATACCTACTTGACTTGTGCAAAGTAACTTAGCAAAATTGGGAGTTATAGTACCAAGTTCTACTGGGCCGATGATGCCATTTGTATCAGCTTCTGTCCCTTGAGAATATTCACGGGCTAGTTCCGAAAATGATTGTTCTCCTTCTGTAATTCGGAAGAATAGTTCGTTAGCAGTTCCTCTGCTATCAGTCCGAATTAAAGAATAAATGACTTTATCAAAATGTCTTTTGTATTTGAGGAAGTAAGATTCTAGTTGATGTCCCCAAGTTTGTTGCTTGAACTTTTCAACTCTCAGCTTTCGGGTAGCGAAAAGTTCTAATTGTTCTTGAGTCATACCGTAACATAAGCACCAATCTTGGATTTTTTGCTCGGTGGTCAAATCCCATTGCTGATAAAATTGTTCTAGAGCATGAGATATTTCGGTTTGTGTGCAGATGATTGGTGCGATCGCTAATTCAATAATGCTCTGAGATAACAATTGCGGAATTAGATTGTAACTTGCTAAAAAGGGAATAATTTCTGGCGGTAAGATAGCGCTGCCGCTACGCTCGTTGTAGACATCGCCTAGTTGTAATGTTTTATTCATAATATTTATGCAAATATTTGAGCTGTGCAAAGATATATTTAGAAATGCAAGCGGTATTCAGGTATGGATTTGTACCGCTTGCATCATTTGCATACCCTTGAAAGCATTGCCGTACAAAACTTTCAAGTATTACTCACCACTGCCAATGCCTAAACTTAAGCTTCGGGGGTAGTAAAGTGATCGAACGTCACAGTGTAGGCACTACTGTTAGAGAATTGATTGACTTGCAAGAAGTAGTCACCAGATTGTCTAATATTAGAAATTAACTCTGCCTGACCTAAACCTCCAGTAGAACGCGCAACTTCCTCACCAACGTCAACGATGCGATCGCCGTCCAAGTCTCGAATTAGTCGGATGTCAACATCGGCATTGGCGCTGATTCCAGTCAAGCGAATGTTGACGCCTTCAAACAATCCCAAAGAGAAGTTGTAAACATCTGCGGTATTATTGTTACTGACGTTACCAAAACGGGTGACATCACCTGACAGATTACCAAGTACAAATTCCTTCGGCAGAAGATTGCTGAAACCGCCTGTAGAATTGGATGTAGTCGCAGACAAGTCTAAATCGTAACTGACACCGCCCGAACTACCTGAAGCAAAGCGAGATACTTCGGCAAAATAAGTACCTGCGTTGGCTCTAACGTTAATCGCGTCATCAACGTTGCCTAACTTAGTGGAACTTTCAATAAATCCATTTATTCTGTCAGTAGCGTCTAATATACCGTTAGCATTAACATCACGAAACAGTCTCAGGTCGGCATCATCACCAGTGCTAATGTTGTTAAGAGACAAGTTGATGTTTTTAGTGCTATCGATTGAGAACCTAAAGACATCTGTGGGTTCAACTGCATTTAAGAAGCCATTCAAAGGACGAGGGGTGCTAGCTAATGAACCAAGGTTTACAGTACTCATTTTTTCTCCTTAAGATTATTGATTGTGTGTTAGTCAAGTTCAGATTAAGTTGAGGTTTGCACAAATGTAAATTCCGATTTAAATCGACATTTACTAGATTTTATAAGCTTAGATTTTGATGAAAATAAAGAATATTTATTATTTTCAAGAGAGCCTTAGCTGTTTGGTTTTGTGCTTGCCGCGTTCAGAACCTGTTGTTTAACCATGAGTCTAAATTAAACTGTTTCTTCAAGAAACACAGCATGAAAAAGACTTCTATAGTTAGGTGTTTTTTAAAGTAGATTTCAAATGCTTTGTATGATTTAGTCAGAAAAAGTCATATAATTCGCCGTTGCCGTAATTGAGAATGAGTTTGATCGAATAAGGGATATGTAAAGAAGTAGGCGAAAGCTTGCCTCAGGCGATCGCTTTGGCAAACCTTGGTAACACTAAAAAATTGTTGTATAAAATTAATCCAAAAAAACCTCTGAGTTACCAGAGGTTTCTTATGATTAAATCTTTAGCGTCAATTTTGTTGAAATATTTGATGAGTGCAGCTATAATTTATGCAATGAAGCGGTAAAGTTCAGGTATAACTCTCTGCCGTTTGCATCATTTGCATACCTTTGAAAGCATTGCCGTACAATACTTTCAAGTACTATTCACCACTTTCGATGCTTAAACTTAAGCATCGAAAGTGGTGAAATGGTCAAAACTCAAAGTGTAATTAGTGCTACCTTTGAATTGATCGACCTGTAGGAAGTAATCACCAGCATCCTTAATATTGGAAATAATATCTGAGGTAATACCGCTTTTAATAGAACGGGCAATTTCCTCTCCTACCTCAACTCTGCCATTGCGATTAAAGTCTCGAATTAGTCGGATATCAGCATCATTGCTTAGTCCGCTCAATGTGATATTGACACCCTCAAAGCTTCCTAGAGAAAAATGGTAAACATCAGCGGTATTTTTGTCACTGATAAAACCAGTACGCGCGATATCACCTGATAAGTCACCAAGTTCAAATTCCTTGGGCAAAAGATTGTTGAAATCGAGTGTTGAATTGGGTGTCGTTGCAGACCAGTCTAAATCGTAAGTCACAGTGCCGGAACCAGAAAAGCGAGAGACCTCAGCAAAATAAGTACCTGCATTTGCTCTGACATTAATTGATTCATCAAAGTTGCTGCCATTGCGTGAACTTGCAACCAATCCATTCGCTCGGTCGGCTGAGTCTAATATACTGTTACCGTTAACGTCTCGAAAAAGTCTCAGATCGGAATCATCACCAGCACTAATCTCGTTAAGAGACAAGTTAACGTTTCTGGTACTGCTGATTTGGAACTGATAGATATCAGTAGGGTCTGGTGTTTCAAAAGAAAAGTGAGAAGGGGTGCTAGACAGAGTACCAAGATTGAAATTAGTCATTTTTTTGTTTTTTTGGTGTAAATAGTTATTTGCTTAAAGCAAGATTAGTTTTAGTTAAGCCTGATGTAATTTTTTGTCTAGAGTGTGGAGTAAAAGCGGCAAAGTTCAGGTATGATTCTCTGCCGCTTGCATCATTTGCATACTCTTGAAAGCATTGCCGTACAAAGCTTTCAAGTACTATTCACCACTGTTAATGCCTAAACTTAAGCAGGGACAGAGAACTGGCTAAAAGACACATTATAGTTAGTGTTGCCAGTGAATTCAGTTACCTGCAAGAAGTAGTCACCAGGAGTGTTAATGTTGGAAATCAGTTCTGAAGTAATACCTGCATTAGTAGAGCTTCCAATTACCTCACCTGCGTCAACAATGCGATTGTTGTTAGAGTCTCGAATCACCCGGATATCAGCATCGCTGCTTAATCCTTCCAATCTGATGTCGACACTCTCACGAAATCCCAAAGAGAAGCTATAAACATCAGTAGTGTTCTGGTTATTGACGTTACCTGTACGAGTGGTATTACCTGACAAGTGACCAAGTACAAATTCTTTGGGAAGAAGGTTGCTAGAACTAGCTGAAATCGGAAAAGTTCCAGCAGGTTCAGTCGCAGACAAGGCTAAATCGTAACTGACATTTCCTGAACTACCTGGAGCAAAGCGAGAAACTTCGGCAAAAAAAGTACCTGAGCTAGTTTTAAAGTTAATCGCCTCATCTTGGTTGCTTCCGCGATTAGAAACAAGTCCAACTTTTCGGTCGAAGTCGTCTAGTACGCCGTTATTGTTCGCATCTCTAAACAGCCTGATGTCGGCATCATCACCCGCGCTAATGTCTGTCAGAGAAAGGTTGATATTTTTGCCACTGGTAATTTTGAACTGAAAGACATCTGTGGGATCGGATGTAGTTAAATCAAAGTTATTCTTAACAACAGGAGTGCTACCGAGTGTACCAAGATTGAAAAGTGCCATTTTTTTTGTCCTTTAGATATTGATTGTAATGCGGTCAAGTTCGTTCAGATTAAGTTATGGTTTGCACAGATGTAAATCTTCGATTTAAATCAAGATTTACTGGAATTTAGTGGCTTAGAGTTTGATGAAAATAAAGATTATTTATTATTTTCAATAGAGTCTTAGCTGTTTGGTTTTGTGCTTGCTGTGTTCAGAACTTGTTGTTTAACCATGAATCTAAATTAAACTGTTTTTTCAATAAGCACAGCATGAAAAAGACTTCTATAGTTAGGTGTTTGTGAAAGTAAATTCCAAGTGCTTTGTATTGTTTAGTCATAAAAAGTCTTATGACTCACCATTGGCGTAATCGAGAATGAGTTTGATGAAATAACAGATGTGTGAAGAATTAGGCAAAAGCTTGTATCAAGGCGATGGTATACTAGACAATGCATTCCTGTACGCCACGAGGTTATTAGGAACATTCTTAGTACGTCATATGAACAGAAGTTCATTAGTGCTTCGAGTCGGCTACCGATTCACCTTCATCCCGACGACGAGATTGCTCAACGCCTTTATAGTGAGCCGAACCGCAAAACCGAAGTATGGCATATTTTGTGGGCAGCACCGAATGCCAGCATTTTAGCAGGTGTAAAAATTGGTGTAGTTATTGCTGGAGGAAAACTCCCCTCTTGGTAGTCATACCCTTCGGGGGAAGCAAGCTACGCATAGCGTCCCGTAGGGAAGGGAGTCGAAACACTGTTTCCTGCCGTGACCAAACGGAACAGGGGTTTAGGACAAGAACACCAAATTTTCTTGTTTTGTGGCTCTTATTAAGGAAGGGTGCTACTCCGATCTTAATAAAACTTCCAGCATAGCTGCCTCCCGCCTACTTAAACTTCATCATCGGCGTGGTGGCAGACAAAAATGCTCTCTATTTAGCAATATTCAACGAATGGTTCCGTTATTCTCTTATATAACCTGATTTTAAGTATTTATCTTTTGTTTGCTAATGCTTATTGACTAATAAATGATTTTAAAAAATTTACTTAAACAATTGATATAAATAAAATGTTCATAACAACCACTTTATCGTGTGGCAGATTTATGATAGTTATTAGGCACCTAAATATAATGCTTTTTTTTAGATAACCTGGCAAAGATTGGTAATGTATATGCCATAATGTCACGAGCTAGGGGTATATAAACTTATTGTTATACTTCATCACGTAAGTGGGGAAGGTATCAGTATTGGCTACGAAAAAACATAATGCTACTAGCTCGAACCGATTGATGAACGATCGGGTCAAAACTCTTGCTATATCTGGAAACCCAGTATTTGGGTCTGGATTTAGTCTATAGCAAGGGTTGATTGAGTTATGGATAGGGAGGAAATTTGATGAAGTTGTTAGATTTAGAGAATCCTGAGGTTAAATTGACCTCTAAAACAGATAGTAATTTTGTGGACTTAACAGCAACACACCCACGACCATTGTTAAAGCGATCGCGCTGGCAAACTTTAAATGGGCTGTGGAAATTCGCATTTGATGACCAAGGAAAATGTGTTGAACCCAGCGATTTTAGCGAATGGTGTCATCATATAGAAGTTCCTTATGCGCCCGAATCTACCAAAAGTGGGATTAACGATCGCGGTTTTCATCCAAACTGCTGGTACGAGCGAGAATTTGAAACACCATCAGGGGACGGCAGATTACTGTTACACTTTGGTGCTGTGGACTATCGCGCTCGTGTGTGGGTAAACGATAAATATATAGCCGAGCATGAAGGCGGACACACCTCTTTCACTCTCGATATAACCCATGCTTTAAATGACACTGGTACAACCAAGGTAACAGTGTGGGCGCAAGACGATCCGCACGACCTCGCCAAACCTCGTGGTAAACAAGATTGGCAGTTGAAACCCCATAGTATTTGGTATCCTCGCACAAGCGGTATTTGGCAGACAGTCTGGCTGGAACGCGTAGGTGAGGCTTATATCGGTAATCTTCGTTGGATTCCCGATTGCGAACGCTGGGAAATTGGGTTTGAACTTGGGCTGGCTGGCAATTTACCTACTTCAAATGTACAAATCAAAATTAAACTCAGCGCTGGCGATCGCCTGTTAGCAAGCGATACCTATGAAGTATTCAATGGGGAAATTAGCCGCCGCATTGTTCTGAGCGATCCGGGTATTGACGACTGCCGTAATGAATTACTGTGGAGTCCAGAAAAGCCGACGCTGATAGATGCCCAAATTCAGCTATGGGATAAAGATCGTCTGTTAGATGAAGTGCAATCTTATACAGCGATGCGGACTGTCAGCGTCCAGCGCGATCGCTTTATGCTCAACGGTCGCCCCTACTATCTGAGGTTAGTTCTCGACCAAGGTTATTGGCCTGAGACATTAATGACTCCACCTAATGACGAAGCATTACGACGTGATGTAGAACTCGTAAAAGCTATGGGTTTTAACGGAGTACGCAAACACCAAAAAATTGAAGACCCCCGCTTTTTATATTGGGCAGACGTTTTAGGGTTGTTAGTATGGGAGGAGATGCCCAGCGCTTACCGCTTCACACCGAAAGCTGTGGAACGGATGACCCGTGAATGGACGGAAATTATCAAGCGAGATGTTAGCCATCCTTGTATTGTGGCGTGGGTGCCGTTTAATGAATCTTGGGGAGTGCCAAATTTGACTGAAACGGCGGCTCATCGTAACTACGTGTTGGCAATGTATCATCTGACTAAGACTCTCGATCCGACTCGCCCAGTAATTGGTAACGATGGTTGGGAAAGTACCGATACCGACATCCTCGCTATTCACGACTATGAACGCCATCCTGAACGATTAGCCCATCGCTACAGACCGGATATTCAAGTATCGGATCTATTTGAGCGTAGCCGTCCTGGGGGACGTATTCTCACCTTGGATAACTATCCCCATCAAGGACAACCAGTGATGTTAACTGAGTTTGGTGGTATCGCCTATGCCCCTCTTGACGAACCTAATGCCGATCAAGCTTGGGGATATGAAAACTGCTCGAATATCTCCGAATTAGAAATGAAATATGCTGCTCTCTTGGAAACCGTTAATAACATTGAGCTATTTAGCGGATTCTGTTACACACAATTAACTGATACCTTCCAAGAAGCTAACGGTTTATTGTACGGCGATCGCACGCCGAAATTTCCCATTGAGGCAATCCGCGCAGCAACCCTCTCAGGACAAGGTTTATGTACTCCCACAAGCTGTTAAAGCCCGACGGACGCAAACTCAAATTATACAGTCGCTACCCAATTACTAGTCAGTTAGAAGCCCCTAGCCCTAGTAATGAGCCAGTGCAAGCTAATCCCCACTTGCGCTGGCACCCCTTGCGGGGCGAATGGGTAGCTTATGCTAGTCACCGTCAAGGGCGGACATTCATGCCGCCTCCAGAATATAATCCCCTCGCACCTACTACTAACCCTGAGTTCCCAACGGAACTACCACAAGGTAAGTATGATGTGGCAGTGTTTGATAACCGCTTTCCCTCAATGAGTCCGACAGCCGACAATCCACCCGATACGATCGTGGAAACGTTACCAGCTAATGGAGCCTGTGAGGTAGTGGTTTTTACTCAAGATGCCCGCGCCTCTCTCAGTTCCTTACAGTTGGATCATCTAGATTTGCTGTTGTCAGTGTGGGGCGATCGCACCCGCGAACTCGGACTAAATCCCCAAATCCAATACGTCCTGCCCTTTGAAAATAAAGGTGTAGAGGTGGGTGTAACATTGCACCATCCCCACGGGCAAATTTACGCCTATCCTTTTATACCGCCTGTTCCAGCGCGAATGCTGGCGATGCAGCAGGAGTATTATGAACAACATCAGCGTGGTTTATTGCAAGACTTGATTCAGAAGGAGATTGCAGACGATCGACGGATTATTTATCAAGATGAGTATGCGATCGCATTTGTCCCAGTTTGCGCTCGTTACCCCTATGAAGTCTGGCTTGCACCAAAAGAACCAGTTGGCACTTTTATGGATCTTACCCCACAGCAACGTTGGGGACTTGCCAAAGCCTTAAAAACTGTCACTCTCAAGTATGACGGTTTGTGGAATCGCCCGTTTCCTTACTTGATGGCTTGGTTCCAAGCACCAACTGACGGTTTAGCTCATCCCGAAGCGCATTTACACGCCGAGTTTTTTCCACCATACCGGACAAGCGAAAGGCTAAAGTATCTGGCGGGAACCGAACTTGCAGCGGGGATGTTTGCCAATGATGCTTTACCGGAAGAGAAAGCGAAGGAACTACAAGCCGTGGTGGTAAACATTGAAGAACCGATTTCGGTGTGATATCATGTCCGCCTGATTGCTTATTAAACCCGAAGAACCCCACCCCGCCAAAGCTGTGCTTTGTCTCCCCTCCCCGCAAGCGGGGAGGGGTTGGGGGTGGGGTTCTTTTATTATGGGTAATTTGGCGGACATGATATGACAGGGGTTTGGAACTGTAACTTAATTTCTGGACAAACCAACGCATAAATTGGAAGTTTGTCCACCTCTTGAATTAGTTCATCAACAAACTGTCTTAACCCTTCCTTCTAATCGGGGACGGTTTTTAACTTTTCTGTAATCCCGTTTCACGTTAATAATATAAAAAACAGATTGAACTAAAAATTGAAATATATTTCTTCGCTCCATTTCTGTCTGTGCATGACGAGAAATTTTATACTTCATTTTTATTCTGTTTTCTTATCAAGCATGGTTTTATTTAAGCAGAAGATAAATACTAATTGCTTTTTATTTAGTGGATTGTGTAGAGACTCGAAGTTTCGCATCTCTATAGGCCTATCTATGGTTCTCCAAAAAATTCTTAACCGAACTGTATTTGTTGATAATTTCTCAATTTAATCCGAAAGAAACTCTGCCTTTCTACTGCTTCTTATAAATTACAACTACATATTTAAGGTATGTCTATGCTAACTAAAAAATATTTAGTCAGCAAAGCAAGTTTTGTTTTGTAAATGGATTTAAATAGCTATTTAGCTATTTAACTATTAAAAATAAGTATTGCAAAAATTTTACAAATATGTGAGCTAATACTTTTAGATAAAGTCAACAATTACGAAGAAATATTTCGTTTTTTATATCGATTTGTGTCAGATAGAGGATAAAATGCCTACTGGGCAAGCGTTTTCTGATAAAAAACAGATATTGCCTAAAAAATCGCAAGTTACCTGTGGCTGCTAATGCCGCTAGGAACTTCCTTCAGAGAACACGCATCAAAGGAGCCGAAGAAGCATGTTCACACACGTCAAGTCCACCATTAGACACATTGCGCCTGATAACTTACGCGGACGTAGTTTAATCAAGGTGGTCTATGTCGTGCTTGAGTCCCAGTACCAAAGCGCATTGTCGCAAGCGGTTCGCACGATTAACGCGAACAATCCTAACTTGGCGATTGAAATCAGCGGGTACTTGATTGAGGAACTCCGCGACCCAGAGAACTATGAGGAGTTCAAACGAGAAATCGAGAGTGCGAATATCTTCATCGCTTCCCTCATTTTCATCGAAGACTTAGCACAGAAAGTAGTAGCAGCAGTAGAACCACACCGCGATCGCTTGGATGTTTCCGTTGTCTTTCCCTCGATGCCAGAAGTAATGCGCCTGAGTAAAATGGGTAGCTTTTCTTTGGCACAGTTGGGTCAGTCAAAAAGTGCGATCGCTCAATTCATGCGGAAACGCAAAGAAAAATCAGGTGCGGGATTCCAAGATGGGATGTTAAAGCTTTTGCGAACACTGCCGCAAGTGCTGAAGTTTTTACCAATGGACAAGGCACAGGATGCCCGAAATTTCATGCTCAGTTTTCAGTATTGGCTAGGTGGTTCTCCAGAAAATCTGGAAAACTTCTTGCTGATGCTAGCTGATAAATATGTATTTAAAGGTTTAGAAAAACAGAATTTTGCACCTTCTACATACGAACAGCCTGTGGTTTATCCCGATCTAGGGATTTGGCATCCTTTGGCTCCCAATATGTTTGAAGATGTCAGAGAGTACCTCAATTGGTATACAGCTCGTAAGGATATTTCTAGCGATCTCAAAGATCCCCTAGCTCCTTGTGTCGGGTTAGTATTGCAACGCACCCACCTAGTTACAGGGGATGATGCCCATTATGTGGCAATGGTGCAGGAGTTGGAAGCATTAGGCGCGCGGGTATTACCTGTGTTTGCTGGTGGTTTGGACTTCTCCAAGCCTGTGGATGCTTTCTTCTACGAACCGACTACTAACATACAGTTGGTAGATGCAGTGATATCGCTGACTGGTTTTGCTTTAGTGGGTGGCCCAGCCAGACAAGACCATCCCAAGGCAATAGAGTCACTCAAACGCTTAAACCGTCCTTATATGGTGGCGCTACCCTTAGTATTCCAAACCACAGAAGAGTGGATGGATAGCGATTTAGGGTTACATCCAATTCAAGTAGCTTTGCAAATTGCAATTCCTGAATTGGATGGAGCAATTGAGCCGATTATATTATCGGGTAGAGATGGAACTACAGGGAAAGCGATCGCACTGCGCGATCGGGTTGAAGCGGTAGCCGAACGCGCCTTAAAATGGGCTAACCTCCGCCGCAAGCCGAAGCTAGATAAGAAAGTCGCTATCACCGTTTTTAGCTTCCCGCCAGATAAAGGCAACGTCGGAACCGCCGCTTATTTGGATGTATTCGGTTCCATCTACGAGGTGATGAAAGCCCTCAAAAATAACGGCTACGACTTACCAGAATTGCCAGAATCAGCCGAAGCGTTGATGCAAGAAGTCATCCATGACGCACAGGCGCAGTACAACAGCCCAGAACTGAACGTTGCTTACAAAATGTCGGTTCCTGAGTATGAGGCGCTGACCCCCTACTCGCAACGCTTAGAGGAAAACTGGGGGCCACCTCCCGGACATCTCAACAGCGATGGGCAAAATCTGCTAATTTATGGTAAGCAATTCGGTAACGTCTTCATCGGTGTCCAACCCACATTTGGTTACGAAGGCGACCCGATGCGGCTGTTGTTCTCCCGTTCAGCTAGTCCTCACCACGGTTTCGCTGCCTACTACACTTATTTAGAGCAAGTTTGGAAAGCTGACGCTGTACTGCATTTTGGTACACACGGTTCCTTGGAATTCATGCCAGGTAAACAGATGGGGATGTCTGGTGATTGTTATCCAGACAACTTGATTGGCTCAATTCCCAACTTGTATTACTATGCAGCGAATAATCCGAGTGAAGCGACAATTGCCAAACGCCGGAGTTATGCCGAAACCATTTCTTACTTGACACCGCCAGCAGAAAATGCTGGGTTGTATAAAGGTTTGAAGGAACTTAGCGAATTAATTGCTTCCTACCAAACCTTAAAAGATAGCGGACGCGGTGTTCCCATTGTTAACAGCATCATGGATAAATGCCGGATCGTGAATCTGGATAAAGATATTGACCTGCCAGAAACCGATGCCAGAGATATGAGTGCTGAAGAGCGCGATAATATTGTTGGCAACGTTTACCGCAAGTTGATGGAAATTGAGTCACGGTTGTTGCCTTGTGGGTTGCACGTCATTGGTAAACCACCAAGTGCAGAAGAAGCGATCGCAACTCTGGTCAACATTGCTAGTCTAGATCGTCAGGAAGAAGGACTTCAAGGTTTACCGGGAATTATCGCCAATAGCATTGGGCGTAACATTGACGATATTTATCAAAATAATGACAGAGGCATTTTAGAAGATGTCCAGTTATTGCAAGATATCACTTTGGCAACCCGTGCAGCAGTTACCGCCCTTGTCCAAGAGCAAATCGACGCGGAAGGACGAGTTTCTTTGGTTTCCCGGTTAAATTTCTTCAATATGGGCAAAAAAGAACCTTGGGTAGAAGCATTGCATAAAGCAGGTTATCCCAAAGTTGATGGCGCAGCCCTAAAACCATTATTTGAGTATTTGGAATTCTGCCTGCAACAAGTATGTGCCGACAACGAACTCGGAGCATTACTCAAAGGCTTAGAAGGTGAGTACGTCCTACCCGGCCCTGGTGGCGATCCCATCCGCAACCCGGATGTATTACCCACGGGTAAGAATATCCATGCACTCGATCCGCAATCCATCCCCACAACAGCAGCAGTCCAATCAGCCAAAATCGTTGTAGACAGGCTTTTGGCACGTAACAAGGCAGAAAACGAAGGAAAATGGCCAGAAACCATCGCCTGCGTCCTTTGGGGAACCGATAACATCAAAACTTACGGTGAATCCCTAGCCCAAATTATGTGGATGGTGGGCGTGCGTCCAGTTCCCGATGCTTTGGGACGGGTGAACAAGTTGGAATTGATACCTTTAGAAGAGTTGGGACGTCCCAGAATTGATGTGGTAATCAACTGTTCTGGTGTATTCCGCGACTTGTTCATCAACCAAATGAACCTGCTAGATCAAGGGGTGAAAATGGCGGCTGAGGCGGATGAACCCTTAGAAATGAACTTTGTTCGCAAACACGCTTTGCAGCAAGCCCAAGATATGGGGATTAATCTGCGTCAAGCCGCGACTCGCGTTTTCTCCAACGCTTCTGGTTCCTACTCGTCAAATATTAACTTGGCGGTAGAAAACAGCACTTGGGATAGCGAAGCCGAGTTACAGGAAATGTACCTGAAACGCAAATCTTTCTCCTTCAATTCCGATAACCCCGGAATCATGGATGAATCCCGGCAGATTTTTGAAAGTACATTGAAAACTGCTGATGCAACTTTCCAAAATCTGGATTCTTCCGAGATTAGCTTAACAGACGTTTCCCACTACTTCGACTCAGATCCCACTAAGCTGGTGGCAAATCTGCGGGGTGATGGTAAAAAACCAGCATCTTATATTGCAGATACAACCACAGCTAACGCTCAAGTGCGGACATTAACAGAAACCGTGCGCTTAGATGCTCGTACTAAATTGTTAAATCCTAAGTGGTATGAGGGGATGCTGAATCACGGTTACGAAGGTGTGCGCGAACTCTCCAAACGATTAGTAAACACAATGGGTTGGAGTGCGACAGCCGGCGCTGTAGATAACTGGATTTACGAGGATACTAACGAAACCTTTATCAAAGATGAAGAAATGCAGAAACGGTTGTTAAACCTTAATCCTCATTCTTTCCGCAAGGTTGTATCAACTTTATTGGAAGTAAATGGACGCGGTTATTGGGAAACTAGCGAGGAGAATTTAGATCGTCTACGCGAGTTATACCAAGAAGTTGAAGACCGAATTGAAGGAATAGAATAGTCCTTATAGGGCAGGCATCTTACCTGCCCTAATCTTCAATCTAAAATGCCCTAATGGATGCTTTAACCGTTAACTTTAGATATTTTAGATGATATTGAGTAGGTTTATACATAGCCAATAAGGTAAAAGGCATAGTTATCCCGTGCCTTTCGCATTTATCTGACTTTTCACAGAATATAGAAAAAGAAAACAGGTTAGCAGATACAATAGCGGCCATCTATCAACAAATCTTTAATACCTATTGTGGAGATTAGAGTTGACCAAAAGAAAACATCCTTCAAAAGAGCAAAAAGAACGTTTGCTTACGAAAAATTTATATAGGTGTTGTGTCTGTAAAAGAAGGGGTATTGGTCTTCATTTGCATCATATTGATGAAGATTCGTCTAACACCGTTGACGAGAATCTCGCTGTTTTATGTGTTCAGGATCATGATCTGCATCATAGACCTGATGCCTATGACCGTGTAAAGCATACTGAACTAGGTGCTGAGAGGATCAAAGAATTTAAGAGTTCGTGGGAGAGGTTTGTCACAGAAGCTAGGCAAGATAAACCAAAGATTCTGGCTACTGTTAGCGTATATGGAAATTATGAACATATCCATGCAGCGCAATTAGTTATGCAGTGGTTTGACGAGAAGATTGAGTATGAGAGAGTATTTCATCTACTTGAGGGTGACTACGAGTATTGGGCAGAAGAAATTATCGGTGAAGTTGATTATTTTGGAAAAAATATTAAAGTAGCCATTATTAATGAGCCGCTTCCAGTTGAACATTGTCCATGTTGTGGCAAGGGATTTAGTAGAACAGTTAAAGAAGGGATTGCTATAAAAATGACAGATCCAAACTGGTCTACTGTCTCAACTTGTTCGATCTACATTAATCCGAACCAACCATCATTGGCACTCACCATTTTTTTTAAAGATGAAGTTATATACCAAAGCAATCTTCATCTGTGCCAAGGCAAATATCTTCACTATTCAGGCGATTGTTATAACGAGCGTCTTGAGGTCAAAAAACGTCCAAGTGTTAGAACACAAGCTACAAAGATTATGCAAAAAGTTATAGACGATTGGGAACCAAGTAAAATATTTATTGGAACCGGAAATCATGATAAACCATTCTTGATAAACGGTTTTGATTTGCCTCTTTGTTGGGAGAAGCGTGTAAGTTAAATCTAACTCCTGATAAGGATACAAAGTATTCTGCGGCTCAACTATCCCGTTAGGCTTGCAAATCAGTGGCTAACAAAGGATGTCTGACGACAAGCCTTCACGCGTCTACGCTTTATTTTTGAGGTTTTCTGCAAAGCGATCGCTCACTCTCCTACAATAAGCGATCGCTTAGTTTTTGAGGTTTTCTGTAAAGCGATCGCTCACCCTTCTACAACAGGCAATCGCATTATTTTTGAGGTTTTCTGCAAAGCGATCGCTCACCCTTCTACAACAGGCGATCGCTCTTTGGGAGTGTAATTTTCAGGGGATGAGATATTGAACTTCTTGGTCAGTGAGTATAATTATAATAACTGAACTTAATATCTAGCCAATATTACCACGAAGGAAATGCCAGCAAAAGACATTTATCATAATGCTGTTAAAAATGCCTTAATTAAAGATGGCTGGATAATTATAGCTGACCCTTATTTTTTGCAGTATGAAGATGCAGAACTTTATGCTGATTTATTTGTAGAAAAAGCCTTATTAGCAGAACAAGAAGGACGGAAAATAGTTGTAGAAATCAAAAGTTTTATCAGTCCTTCTCCCATGAGAGATTTTGAAAATGCTCTAGGTCAATATATTCTTTACCGCGATATTTTACAACTAGCCAGTAAAAACTATAAAATTTATCTAGCAATCAGAGATACAGTATTTGATACTTTCTTTCAAAGAAAATCTATTCAAACAGTGGTTAAACTTCAGCAAATTGAAATTATTGTTTTTAACAATGAAAGGGAGGAAATTACTTTATGGATAAATTAATAGGATATCGAGAGTTAATTAAACAGGTGCTAACTGAATATGATAATTTGTCTCGTCAATCACCTGATAAAATTGCTGAAAATTGTTTAGTATTTGATGAAAATCACGATCATTATCTCTGGTTAACTGTAGATTGGCAAGGTAGCAAAAGACTTAAGTATACTCATGTTCATATTCGGATTAAAAATGAGAAAATTTTCATAGAAGAAGACTGGACAGAAGAAGGAATAGCCACTGAATTAATGAAGTTAGGTGTAAGTAGCAGCGATATTGTATTAGCTTTTCAGCCTCCAGATGTGAGAAAATTTACAGAATTTGCAACAGCTTAGTAAATTATTGGGCGTTGCATAATAGAGGGATGAATTGAGGTCATCTACTGTGCAATGTCCAT
>NZ_JAVRCB010000035.1:0-92805 GCF_034530955.1 Nostoc sp. DedQUE05
GACTGGGGACTGGGGACTGGGGACTGGGGACTGGGGACTGGGGACTGGGGACTGGAGACTGGGGACTGGGTAATAGGAAATAAATATTTAGGAATACTTTTTCAATACCCAATACCCAATACCCAATACCCAATACCCAGTCCCCAATCCCCCTAAATGGAGGGCGTGAGTTTTACACGAGCTTTGGTGGTGAGTGGTTTTCCTAATTTAAGTTTGATAGAAGTGGCGCTGCGGTTGTTGTCAGTGTTACTACTGATTGCCATAAATGCCTTTTTTGTAACGGCGGAGTTTTCGATGGTGAGCGTGCGGCGATCGCGTATTCACCAGCTAGTTAAGGCTGGGGATATTCCAGCGATCGCTGTAGAAATGTTACAACGCAGTATTGACCGACTGCTATCTACCACCCAGTTAGGCATTACCCTCTCTAGTTTGGCACTGGGATGGATTGGCGAAAGTACGATTGTTGTGCTGGTGAAGGCCTGGTTGAGATCCTGGCCTTTACCCAGTGGGATGACTACCTTCCTCGCCCATTCCCTATCAATTCCCATCGCCTTTTTCTTAATTGCCTATTTGCAAATTGTGATCGGAGAACTATGTCCCAAATCTTTAGCCATGCTGTACTCAGAACAGCTAGCAAGGTTTTTGGGGCCTTTGGTAAAAGCGATCGTGCGTTTTTTTGGCCCCTTCATCTGGATTCTTAACCAATCAACTCGTTTTTTATTACGGATTTTTGGCATCCAATACACAGGCCAAGGCTGGCGACCGCCTGTAACTCCCGAAGAATTACAACTGATTATCTCTACAGAATGGGGGTCTACTGGTTTACAGCGTGCAGAGCGAGAATTGCTCAATAATGTCTTTGAGTTTGGGGATGTGATGGCGCAAGATGTGATGATCCCGCGCACCAGTATTATCACACTGCCAAAAGATGCTACCTTCCAGACATTACTCAGGGAAATGGCTTCTACTGGTTACTCTCGCTATCCGGTGATTGGTGAATCTTTAGACGATGTTCGCGGTATTGTTTATTTTAAAGATTTGGCACAACCTTTGGCAGTCGGAAACCTCAGTTTAGAGACACAGATCCAACCTTGGATGCGTCCCGTCCGGTTTGTTCCAGAACACACGCCCTTGAGTGAACTTTTGCCCATGATGCAGCAAGAGAAACCCGCTATGGTGATGGTAGTGAATGAATTTGGCTCTACTGTGGGACTAGTGACAATCAAAGATGTGATTGCCGAAATTATTGGCGATCCCAGCGAACCTGAGAGCAATGACGACTTGCTGATTCAGATGTTAGATGAGCATAAATTTTTAGTGCAAGCACAAATCAACCTTGAAGACCTCAATGAAGTTTTGCATCTCAATTTGCCCCTGACCAGAGAATACCAAACACTAGGGGGCTTTTTGCTGTATGAGTTACAGAAAATTCCGGCCAAAGGCGAAATCTTTTGTTATCAAAATCTCGAATTTACCGTGGTATCGATTGTTGGCCCACGCCTGCATCAAATTCAACTGCGACGGTTAGAGGAAGAGGGGCAGAGGGGCAGGGGAGCAGGGGAGCAGGGGAGCAGAGGGGCTGGGGATAATAACTAATGACAAATGACAAATGACCAATGACAAATGCCTCTACTGTGCATACGCCACTGGATCGACAAGTCCCAATTCGGCAAAAGCTGCTAGCCGTAAGCGACAAGAATCACACACACCACAGGCAACATCTCCACCTGTATAGCAAGACCAAGTTAATTCCCAAGGAACTCCCAATTGATTCCCCAGTTGGATGATTTCGGTTTTTTTCAGGTTGATTAGGGGTGCAACAATCTTAATTGGTTGTCCCTCACGCCCTTGTTTGGTTCCCAGGCGAAAAACTTCCTGCATTGCTTGGATATAGTCGGGGCGACAATCAGGATATCCTGAGTAATCGAGGGCATTAACGCCGATATAGACGCGCTCTGCGGCGATCGCTTCGGCATAACCAAGAGCAAAGCTTAAGAATATGGTATTACGAGCCGGAACGTATGTGACAGGAATATTTTGAGACATTTCATCCAGCGATCGCTCTTGGGGTAAATCAATGGCATTATCAGTAAGGGCCGAACCGCCCCATTGTCGTAAGTCAAAGTTAACTACCTGATGTTTTGCGATCGCAGCTTTTTGAGCCACACTAAAGGCTGACTGTAACTCTCGTCGATGTCGCTGCTGGTAATCAAAGGAAATAGCATGACATTCACAGCCATCAGCTTGAGCTTTGTACAGAATTGTGGAAGAGTCCAATCCCCCAGATAACAAAATTACAGCTTTCATCTCGGTTGCAAATTTTGGATTTCAAATAACTGCATCAAACCTTAACAAGACGCCAGAAAGCGATGCCAAGGAGAATTTATACTTAAGCTGTACTGGAACGTTTAAAGTTAATAAAAATACATATATTTTTGGAGAAAGAGCAAACTCGAAATATCTATACAAAAGATATTTAGATTACGGGAACCGATCGCAAACTTTGAAATTCTTCATAAACATAGGCTCTATGTTACCATCTGGATGGTTTTAGACGGATCGTAACCGGCTTTCGAGTATAAACGCCAACGGCCGTAGCGTCTCTAAATTTGGTGGTTGAGGAGAGAATAATAGTGCAAAATAGCATGTCAGTGGCAGAACCGAATCCATATACACAGCGCAACCAGCCACGACCAATCCGCATAGGCGTGATTGGAGTGGGTAACATGGGACAACACCACGCTCGCGTGCTGAGTTCAATGAAAGATGTTGAACTAGTCGGAGTGGCAGATATTAACGTCGAGCGAGGATTAGAAACTGCCAGCAAGTACAAGGTGCGTTTTTTTGAAGATTATTGCGATCTGCTACCCCTTGTGGAAGCAGTTTGTGTAGCTGTTCCCACCCGTCTGCACTATGCCGTGGGCATCAACTGTCTGTTAGCGGGAATTCATGTTTTGATTGAAAAACCGATCGCAGCCAGTATTTCTGAGGCAGAGTCTTTAGTAAATGCCGCAGCTGAGTCTGGATGTATCCTGCAAGTAGGTCATATTGAGCGTTTTAACCCAGCTTTTAAAGAACTGAGCCAAGTTCTAAAAACAGAGGAATTGCTGGCGCTAGAAGCCCACAGAATGAGTCCTTACTCAGATCGGGCAAACGATGTTTCAGTTGTGCTGGATTTAATGATCCATGACATCGACCTACTTTTGGAATTAGCTGCTTCCCCAGTCACAAAATTGACTGCTAGCGGTACTCGCTCCCTAGACTCTGGTTATTTAGATTACGTAACCGCCACCTTGGGGTTTGCCAATGGTATTGTTGCTACTCTGACTGCTAGTAAAGTCACTCACCGCAAAATTCGCCGAATTGTCGCCCATTGCAAAAATTCATTTACTGAGGCAGATTTTCTCAAGAATGAAATTTTGATTCACCGACAAACGGCTGCCAATTCTCTCACCGACCACCGACAAGTACTTTACAGGCAAGACGGTGTAATTGAAAAAGTCTACACCAGCAATATTCAACCCCTAAGTGCAGAATTAGAACATTTTGTCAACTGCGTACACGGTGGCAATCAACCTTCAGTAGGTGGCGAACAAGCTCTTAAAGCCTTGAGACTTGCAAGTTTAATTGAGCAGATGGCGCTGGAAGATCGAGTTTGGAATCCCTTAGACTGGCAATCGGAACCAAGGGTACAATCTTTGACCCCCACAGTCTAGAAGAATAGGAGACAAGGGGGACAAGGTGAAATTTTCTCCCTTCTCTCCCGGTGCTACCCCACAGTCTCAACTTCCGCAGAAAACCTAGAATATGTTTTTAAATTTGCCATCAAATCTTTAGATCCTTCCTAGTCCTTTTAAAAAAGCAGGCTAAGGGGGATCTAAAAAATTAGAAAACAAAACCTAGTAGTTCGTTTGATTAATTTTGTGAGGTTTGTAGTGAGCGATAAATCGTTCAATCTCAAAGGTAGAGCTACTTACGAACTTTTATAACTCTCAACATTAATGAAACAGACACCTAGCTTCTACTTGTCTGACTCTATTTTTCAGTTATGATGGCAATTTTTAGTGCAGCCCAATTCCCTTGACTGTAGCAAGCGAGAATAATTACCCTTTAAAAAAGCTAAAGCTGAATTTAGCAACAAGACTAGTCCAGCAATTTCAGGAATTAACTCAATGCTTGAATGGATAACTAATACTATCAACTATTTTGGCTATTGGGGAATCGCCTTACTAATGTTTTTAGAGAACCTTTTTCCCCCCATTCCTTCAGAATTGATTATGCCACTGGCTGGATTTACAGCAAGTCCATATCAACCAGGAGAGGCAAAGCTGAATATTATTGGTGTATTTTTCGCAGGACTTTTGGGTTCTGTATTGGGCGCACTTATTTGGTACTATCCGGGTAAGTTTTTGGGTGAAATCCGTTTGAAAGCTTGGGCTGACAAGTATGGCAAATGGCTGGCTATATCCAGTAAAGATATTACCAAAGCCAAAGAGTGGTTTGACCGACAAGGTAGAACAGCAGTATTAATTGGTCGTCTTGTGCCAGGAATCCGCACCTTAATTTCTGTTCCCGCAGGTATTAGCAATATGCCTTTGCTACCATTTTTGGTTTACACAACATTAGGTAGCGCTGCTTGGGTGGGTTTGTTAACATACTCAGGATACATATTGGGTAGTCAGTATGAACTTGTGGACAAGTACCTTGCTCCTGTATCTAAAATCGTGCTTGGCGGTTTGGTTCTAGCATTTGTTTTCTGGATATTCAAGCGCCAGTTAAGACGCACTAGACGCACTAGAAGATGAAACACGGACGCTTTTGGTTTGAAAGCAGTGAAAGCAGGGGTTACATCTGGCCAAAATTCGCCTACACTATGCCAAATAATACTAGATGTGCGTTGGCAGAGCTTACCAGAGGTATCGCCGGAATTAATTTTTGGCGTATTTCTAGCTACACTTGACGCAACCTAGAATTTCTGGTTGCTCGCATTTTTGTAAGATGAGCATGACAACTTTTTACAGTTAAGTTTGAACTAGGAGCTTTCATGACAGACCAACCTTCCGCCGCTACCCCTATCAATGCTGCTGCTATACCCATGAATAGGCAGCCGTTAGCATCTACTCCTATCAATGCTGTTAATAATAATCCTCCCACTAGCAAGCCAGCCGGTGGTTCTGGGAAAACCATTCTCAGTGTTGATTTAGGCAGAACTTCCACAAAAACTTGTGTGAGTCGCGAACCAGGCAGTGTGGTGTTCGTACCTGCCAACGTCAAGCAGATGTCAATCGAACAAGTACGCGGTGGTGTTTTTGAAGCCAGAGCTACTGACCCCTTAATGGATTTGTGGCTGGAGTATCAAGGAAATGGATATGCTGTTGGTCAACTGGCAGCCGATTTTGGGGCGAATTTAGGAGTCGGACAATCTAAGGTAGAAGCTGCACTGGTAAAAGTTTTAGCAAGTGCTGGCTACTTCAAACTCAGAGACGATATCTCAGTTGTACTTGGTCTGCCTTTTCTTTCCTTAGAGCAATTTGAAAAAGAAAAAGCACAATTGATTAGCCAAGTAGGTGGCCCTCACGTGTTGAACTTCCGAGGCGAATCTGTGTCGCTGAACGTCAGTAAGGTATGGGTCATGCCAGAAGGCTACGGCAGCCTGTTATGGTCTGAAGCTCAACCCAAGAAAAACCCTGGTAGTCCCGATTTTACAAAAATATCGGTGGCGATCGTCGATATTGGTCATCAAACCGTGGATCTTTTGATGGTAGATAACTTCCGTTTTGCCAGAGGTGCTTCTAAGAGCGAAGACTTCGGGATGAATAAGTTTTATGAATTAGTGTCTGCCGAAATCGAGGGAGCAGATAGTCAATCTCTAGCGTTGATTTCCGCTGTCAACAAACCTAGAGGTGAACGCTTTTACCGTCCTAAAGGCGCTAGCAAGCCCACCAACCTAGATGATTTTCTTCCCAACCTCACAGAGATGTTTTCGCGCGAAATCTGTAGCCGTGTGCTAGCCTGGTTGCCAGAACGCGTCACCGATGTGATTCTTACTGGCGGCGGTGGTGAGTTCTTCTGGGACGACGTTCAACGTCTGCTCAAAGAAGCAAAGATTAATGCTCATTTAGCAGCACCTTCCCGTCAGGCGAATGCTTTGGGGCAGTATATTTATGGAGAGGCACAATTATCCTCCAATCGCGCTGCTAGGGCATAAAGCTGATGTTCCAATGGTCAAAAAAGGTAGTTAAATCCGTCACGTTCAACCCAGAGCTTGCTGATGAAAGCTTGTTAGCGCAAGTAGAAAGTTATTTGGAAAAACAACCAGACAAGACTTTCAGCGATCTCTGTAAAGAAGCCTTGTGGCAATCTTTATGTGTACCGGAAACTGTACAACCTGCTCCACAAACAGCAGTAAATACACCGATCGATCAACAAATCGGTGAACTGCAACGTCAAGTGGCTGGACTTGAGGAACGTTTTTTTGCCAAGGGATCTAATCGTTTGGAGGCGATGGAACATCATCTACTGCAACTTTCTCAACAAGTTGCACAACTGGCGCTCATCGTCAACGATCGCTCGTTCATTCCGTCTCCAACCCAATTAGAAGTAGTAAATAATACTTCTTATACTGTTGCTACCCCTCCTCAAGAGGTTGACCCCGTAATCAGTCGCCTTAGTCAGTTTCTCGATGATTTTTAAGGAAAAATCAGGTTTGTGAGCAGTTTTTGCTCATGTTAACAATCCTTAATAGTTAATACTATTAAGGATTATTAATGTTTATATTTTTAGGACTTACGCATCGTACATAAGTACTAAACACAATTTGGGTATTTTAGCCATGTTTTGCATCCAGCGATCGCAAATGTCGGAATAAATCAGGGTTATCTGAAGCCTCTGAAAAGACTAAATACCGTAGTACACGTTTTGGTTGATTTGTATAGTGCGTAAGTCCTAATTTTTTTAGAAATGCGATCGCGTCTATTTAAGCTGATTTTTCACGGTATCTGGAAAACCTCTCTCTAAATCTCTCCCCTAAAAGGAGAGAGACTTTGAATTTTCAACCCTTAGAGCATCGGGAAGGGGGTTAGAGGGTTAGGTTTTTCGTGCGCTTTTCCACATAACGTGAAAAGTCAGCTATTCAAGTTATACAATTTAAAATCACCAATCTCCCCACTAGACAACTAGCCAAAGCCCAAATAATCAAAGCATTTCTGAGTACCCAGTTAGCGCTCTTTTATTATTCTGAAAAAATCAAATATTTATAGGTTGGTTTAACTTTGTTCAACTAAAAAAATCAAGGATTCTTAACTCGACTTTATCCATTTTTATGAAACCCAAAACCTGATACTGAAACCATTGAGGGACGATAGTTTTAGTTTTTGGACTTGACCGGAAATCAGTGACATGGAAAAAGTATTTGCCAAAAAGCCAGGGTTTTTGCCGGATAAGGAAAGCCGAGTTCTTAATTTTGGATAAAGTCGAGCTAAAATCCTATTCCTCAAAAAAGAATATAATCCTCTCAAAGCTAGGTGAGCAAATTCTTTGGCTGCGTTAATGTTAAGACTGGCGGTATATGTGCTTTTGTTGCCCACGCTGCTATACTAGTCAAATTGTTACATTAATGCTTGAACAGAATATTATCGTCGTTGGAACATCAGCAGGTGGAGTTGAGGCGCTGACTTATCTAGTCAAGCATTTGCCGCCCGATCTCAATGCTGCTGTAATTATAGTCCTTCATGTATCCAGTCACAGCAAGAGTTTTCTGCCAGAAATATTAAGTCGTGCTGGCAACTTGCCAGTGTCTCACGCTCAGGACGGCGAAGCTATTGTTCGTGGTTCGATTTATGTCGCTTTGCCTGACTACCATTTACTGGTAGAAAAAGGATATTTGCGTTTGACGCGGGGTGCAAAAGAAAACCGTTGTCGTCCTGCTATCGATCCATTGTTTCGCAGTGCAGCGCGAACTTATGGGCAGCGAGTGATTGCTGTGCTACTAACAGGTCTGCTTGACGACGGCACGGCGGGACTAATGGCTGTAAAAATGCGGCGTGGTGTGGCAATTGTCCAAAATCCTGACGATGCTTTGTATCCTGATATGCCACGTAATGCGATCGAGAACGTAGAGGATATTGACCATATTCTGCCACTTTCAGATATTCCTTCTACTTTAGTAGCTCTAGTTAATACACCAATGAAAGTACAACCGGAAAACCCAGTACCTAGCGAGATAGAGTTTGAAACTGAAATAGTGCAATTGAATTTGGAAGCAGTAGAAAACGAAAGCAATCGACCTGGTAAACCATCAACCTTTGGCTGTCCTGACTGCGGCGGTATCCTCTGGGAACTCGAAGAGGGAAATTTGTTGCGCTTCCGCTGCCGCACGGGTCATGCTTATTCAGCAGAAACTTTGCTGGCCACGCAGTATGATAAGGTGGAAGATGCACTATGGATCGCTTTGAGGGCATTGGAAGAGAAAGCTTCTTTATCACATCGTATGGCTTCAAGGATGGAGGTTCGCAATCAAACCTTAGCGGCACGATTCAAAGAGGAGGCACTCTCTGCCAAGGAGTCTTCCGCCATTATTCGAGAAGTACTTTTAAAGGTCAATCCAAACACAGGTGTTGATTGAAGGTTAAACCGAATCATTTTGAGAAATGGGATGGTTTTGTTTACTGCGTGCAAGTGCCACCACAGCTTGAACTAACTCTTCTGGATCGAGAGGCTTGGTAACGTGCAGTTGATAGCCACTGCTTATCACTAGTTGATAGTCTTCAACTCTAGCATAAGCAGTCAAAGCGATCGCGGGAATTTTTCCCCCTTTTTCGGGAGTTAAAGCGCGGATTTGTTGAATCAGAGAATAGCCATCGACTTCGGGCATTCCAATATCACTGACTAAAACATCGGGTTGAAAGGATTCTAGGTTTGCTAAAACTTCTGTCGCAGAGGCAACAGTCAGGACTTGCGCGCCGTATTCAGCAAGCAATACTGTTATTAGCTCACGAGCATCGGCGTCATCATCAACTGTGAGGACTCGAATCCCGGTGAGTCCGAGTGCGGGTTGTGGCAACTCATCTGTCTGCTTGATTTCCGGTTCAACATTCAGCAGTGGCAATTGGACTCTAAAGGTGGCTCCCAAGCCAACACCTGGACTATCAGCCGTGATCGTGCCGCCGTGCGCCTCAACCAACTGCCGGACGATCGCTAATCCCAATCCCAACCCGCCATACTTGCGAGTAATTGAGACATCTTCTTGACGGAATGATTCAAAAATATACGGGAGAAAATCTGGGTTAATGCCTTTACCAGTGTCACTAACGATAATCTGTACCCGATCGTCAACTCGCTCTAATCTGGTTTCTACCCGTCCGCCTTTGGGAGTAAACTTGATCGCGTTGGAAAGTAAATTCCAAACGATTTGTTGAAGGCGGTTGGAATCTCCAGAGACTTGCCCAATATTCGGCAGTACTGAATGCAACACAATTGATTTGGAAAGGGCTGCTGTATTTACTGTGTCGAGCGCAGATTCAATTACAAATGCCAAATTTACAGGAGCCGCATCGATGCTGAGTTTGCCCCGCAGAATCTTGGCTACATCGAGCAAGTCATCAATCAGTTGAGTTTGTAGTTTGGCGTTGCGTTCGATGGTAGCTAAAGCTTCAGCCGTTTTCGTTTCACTAAATTTGCGGGTTTGCAGCAGTTTTGTCCAGCCGAGAATCGGGTTGAGAGGCGATCGCAATTCATGGGAGAGAATAGCCAAAAACTCATCTTTGATTCGATTAGCGCGTTCGGCTTCGGCTCTGGCTGCTTGTTCTAGTTGAAATAGGCGATCGCGTTCGATTTCAGCTTGTTTGCGAGCGGTGATATCCCGGACGTTGCCTACCATCCGTACCGCATTGCCCGCAACATCATAGAAAACCTGACCTCTAGCCGCTAACCAGCGAATGCCATCAGGATGTATAATGCGGAAATCATCTTCATAGTGTTCTTGCTGTTGCTGGATGGTGTTAGTCACCGTTTCATTGGCTGAGGTGCGATCGTCTGGGTGCAAGATACTTAACCACAGTTCATAGGTGATTTCCTTTGTGGTTGGGTCAAGCCCAAACAGATTGATATACTCTTCAGATACATGAGCTCTGTTGCGGATAATGTCCCAGTCCCATAATCCCGATTGTGTAGCTTTGTACGCCAATTTCAACCGGGCTTCGCTCTCCTGCAACAGGAGTTCTATCTTTTTGCGATCGGTAATGTCTCGTGAAATCAACAAGATTCGTTCCAGCTGCCCAGAGCCATCCAAGATCGGGCTAACGACCACTTCCCACCATTTCGGAGTGCCTTTTGCAGTTGGGCAGTATCCGCGAAAAATGCTGACTTCGCCTGTTTTAGCGGCAGCAAGTGCCTCCTCTGCCTGCTGCCGATAACTGCCTTCCCAGAAACAGAGCCATTCAGTATTCAGATAGGAATTTAAGTTATCAATTTCCATTAAACACAGTCCACCTGTATTCATGTACAGCAGCCGCCCATCGAGGCTTAATACCTTGATGCAGTCAGTACTGCTTTCTAAAATGCGGTTCTTAAATTCTTCACTCTGGCGCAAAGCAAGCTCTGCCTGTTTGCGATCTGTGACATCATGATGGATGCCTGCCATTCGCAGGGGATTGCCCTGTCGATCGCGCAAAACCACTTTTCCGTGGTTGGCAATCCATTTCCACTCCCCAGACTTGGTTAAGATCCGATATTCAAATTTGTAAGACACCGAATCGTCCTGAAGATGGGCATTCAACCGTTCCATCACCCAAACTTTATCGTCAGGATGAATTAGTCGCTGCCAACTGCTAAAGTCATCCGGTAACTCTCCTTTTTCATATCCGAGCATTTCCAGCCATCTGGAACTTAAATAATCTTCATTAGTAATAATGTTCCAATCCCATAGACCGCCACCAGAACCTTCCAGTGCCATTTGCAGGCGTTCTTCACTGTTTCGCAAAGCTTGCTCTGCCTGTTTGCGATCGCTGATGTCTTCGGCAATCCCGGCAAACCGATAAATCTCTCCTGTTTCATCTCGCAGGGGAAAGCAACGATCGTGAACCCAGCGAATATTACCATTGGGTAAAATAATCCGATATTCCCGATCAAATTTCCCGGCGACAGCCTTTTCATGAAACGCTCTGTCTGTAGATTCTCGATCCTCTGGATGGATGCGATCGATCCATATTTGTTGTCCTTGATACAATTCTTGCGGGTTCAATCCCCACAGTCGTTTATATGCAGGACTAACATAGCTGATTCGATTTTCCGACACTTCTTTGATCCAGAACACCGCATCAATATTTTCTGCAAGCTGCCGAAAACGTTCCTCACTCTCGCGCAGAGTTTCGGCTGACTGTTTGCGTTCGGTGATATCTAAATCGATACCGGCCATCTGAATTGGTTGCCCCTGTTGGTCGTAGAGCACCTTACCCTGGCTTAATGCCCAGCGAATTTTCCCGTTGGGATACACTACCCGAAATTCAATGTCATAGTCTTCTCCGGTGGCGACAGCAAGCTCGACGGCTGTCAGCACGCGATCGCGATCTTGAGGGTGGACTCGCGCGGCAAACATCTCGAATGAACCGTCAAATTCTGCTGGTTCTAGTCCAAACAAGGCTTCCAGGTTATCCGACCAGGAAATTTTTCCCGTTTGGATGTTCCAGTTCCACGTTCCCATCCGCGAAGCTGATAGTGCTAATCGCAGCTGTTCTTCACTCTCCCGTAATTCTGCTTCTACCCGTCTGCGCTCGGTCAGTTCATTTTGTGCCTGCTGATAGAGTTCCGCTTGGCGAATTGCAATGCCAACTTGAATCGCCAGTTCTTTGAGCAAGTCGATCTCTAAGGGTTGCCACTTTCGAGGAATTGCACAGTTATGAGCAATTAGCAACCCCCAAAAGTGGTCATCGTAAATAATCGGCACGACCAGATTAGCTTTCACTTGAAACTGAGCCAACAATTCAACGTGGCAGGGATCGATACTGCTATGCTGAATATCAAATATTGCCGTTACGTAACCCTGACGATAGCGTTGGATATAATTCTCGACAAAGACGGTATCGTAGCTGACAGTTTCCAATGGATTCCATGCAAGGTAGTTCTTTGCGAGGCAGGGATCGTACATAGTAGAGTCAAGCAGCGATCGCCACTCTGCCCCAACCGATTCTGCTACTACTGTCCCATTACCATCAGGTTTTAACTGAAAAACCAAGACGCGATCGGTGTGCAGAAATTCTCGCACTTCGGCTACAGTTGTCTGAAGAATTTCATCCAGATTTAGCGATTGGTGAATTTTCTGGGTAATATGTGAGACTACGCGCTCTCGTTCAATCCGCTGTTGTAGTTGGGTGCGTAGCTGCACTGTTTCAATTGCCCCATTGACCGCTATTTGCAGCCCTTCTGGGGTAATTTGCTCTTTGACAAGATAATCTTGTGCGCCCGCTTTGATCGCCTTAACTGCGATCGCCTCATTGCCCTGTCCAGTGACGACAATCACGGGTAGGCAAGGCTGTTGGCTCGACGAGGGTTGCAATTGTGCCAGAAATTCCAGTCCGTCTAGGTCGGGCAATCGATAATCAAGCAATACTACATCGGGCTGATGTTGCTGCCAAAGTTCTAGCCCCTGTTGTCCCAGCGTTGCTTCTAGGATAGTGTAAGAATATTCGCGATCGCGCAGTAAATACCGCCGATAGAGTTCTCGATCTTCTGGGGAATCATCGACAATTAAGAGAGCGCGCTGTTGCTGAGACATTGTGAATTAATTAATCAAGTAGATGTTAACCCACATTCAGCAGGTTGGCATAGAAAATCGACATTTTTCAAAAAATGCTAAAACCCTGATTATACCAGGATTTTAACATATTTTATAGATTTATTGATTCGCTCTTTACATCTGCTTTACGTTCACTTATTTGATAGTTTTAATGTATAAATTAGTTCTTAACTTACTTATAAAATTTATATCACTTTTGCCACAGAATAATCTATAAATATTCATTCAATAATACAAATTTTCTATGAAGATCGTAATAGCAATCCTAAATAATTTGGGAGAAATAAAATCGCTGTAAAGCTTATAATTAGGAAATTTTAATCTTCTAATATTCTCGTGTTTAAATTCGGTTGCTATATCTGATTCATAAGGGATTTCTAAATAAAAAAATTTCCCAAAACTGATGAAAAAACCCTCTTTATTTCTCCTTTTTCTGTGTTCTCTGTGTCTGGAGTGGTAGCCTGCGGCTTCGCCTTTGGCGTTCTCGTAGAGTAGCCGCAACTCTTGGAGACGCTCTTGCTAGCTTGCTTCTTTGTAGGAGTATGCGTCTACGTTTATTTGGATAATTTATTTCTTGGAAGTCCCTTAGTTATTATTGTCGGACTGCATCTATGTAAAAGTCTTAAAACCCTCTTTCTCTCAGTTCCCTAAACTTTGCAGTCTGAATAATAAATTTTTTACTCAGCATAATATTAGACCAATGGCAGGACATATATAAACTGAATGCGATCGCCATTATCACAATTGCAAATATACTCAATAAGTAATATATATAGGAATCCGGTTTGATTCGGAGAATTTACTTGCGTGGGCAGGGAACAGGGAATAGGGAATAGGAAAGAAAGGATACCGTGCTGAGTCTTGTTCAAAAATCAAATAGGAGTCCTATATTAAGATATAATCCACATTCTGAGGTGCGATCGCAAAATGCTGTATTTTTGAATGCAACCCTTATGGGACAGTAGTTTTACTTTTTAACTTCATCGATAATAGACCTCTTGCATAAATCAAAAATAAGAAAGAACCCCACCCCGCCAAAGCTACGCTTTGTCTCCCCTCCCCGCAAGCGGGGAGGGGTTGGGGGTGGGGTGTTAGGGACTTTTGCAAGAGGTCTAATCTGTAATCTGGAAAAACTATTTGCTCAAAAGTTAGGGTTTTTGCCGGATACAGAAAACCGAGTTCTTAATCGTGGATAAAGTCGAGCTAAAATGCTATGGGAATAATCTTGGTCACGCAGTAAATACCGCAAATAGAGTTCTCAATCTTCTGGCAATCATCAACAATTAAGACAATGCGCGATCTCTGACTTAGGACTAATCCTTGGGATAATCAGGCAGCGTCGTCACTTCAAACCAATATTCCACAAGCATCTGAATATCTCTTTTCAGTTGAGCAAAATTGATTGGTTTAACGATGTAGCTGTTGACACCATATTGATAACATACTTCAATATCTTTGGGATTATTAGAGGTAGTAAACACCACCACTGGAATCATCTTCAAGTTATCATCATGTTTAATCCGGCGTAACACTTCTCGTCCATCGGTTCCGGGTAGGTTCAAGTCAAGCATAATCAAGCCGGGTCGGGGCGCACTTTTGCGCTCCACATAGCTACCAGTGCGATAAAGAAACGCCAAGGCTTGTTCTCCATTCACACACCTCTGAATAGCGATCGCAATGGCAGAGCGCCCTAGAAATCTTTGCAGCGTCTCAAAGTCTTCATTGCTATCCTCGACAATTAAAAGTAGTGGCTTTTCTGGGATCGGGGAGGCTGAAATTTGAGTCATGTATTTGCCTCCGCCGACAGGGTAAAGTAAAAGGTACTACCAAGAGTTGGGGTAGATTCCACCCAAATTCTACCACCATGACGTTCCACAATTTTCCGGGCAATGGTTAACCCTACGCCAGTCCCACCACCAAACTCATCCCGTCCATGTAAGCGGCGGAAGATTTGAAAGATTTTGTCGAGATGTTCTTGGGGGATGCCAATACCGTTATCACGAACGTAGAAAGTTACAGAATTAGAAGCAACTTTGCTTTCCCCATTGCCTTCAATAAAACCTATTTCGACCCATTTCTCAGGTTTATCATTGTACTTAATAGCATTGCTAATCAGGTTGCTGAATAGTTCATTAATCTGAGCGCGATCGCCTTGAACGCTCTTCAGGGGTTGAGGAATGCGAAACTCAACTTCGCTCTGCGGTCGGGAAATGGTCAAAATGGCGATTACCTGAGGCACTAACTCATGCAGATTCACTGATTGCCTGACCAGTTCGGCGCGTCCCAACCGCGAGAAATGGAGGAGAGAATTGATCAGGTCTTCCATTCGCTGCGTCAGCCGCACCAAAGTTTGCAGTTTGGCAATTCCATCATTATCTAGTACATCTGCATAATCTTCCATTAAGAAGTTAGCGTAGTTGTGAATGCCCCGCAGTGGTTCTTTGAGGTCATGGGAAGCAACGTAGGCAAAAGAATCAAGTTCTTCGTTACTCCGTTGTAACTCAAAATTCATCGATGCCAGTTTGTCTGCCTGCTGTAACACAACGCCCACAATCAGACTTCGCAGTTCAGTAACCACCTCAATTTCACAGGGTTTCCAGGGTAGGGCAGCTCCTTGCACCGTTTCTTGCCATAATTCAAAGGATTTGCGAGGAGACATTCTTAAACTGCCATCTGAGAAAACTTCCACAGGCTTGTTGGGGTTGCCGCCCCAATTCACCGTTTGAATTACCTCTGGACGAAACCAGAGAATATAATTGTGGTGAACTTTGGAAATTTCCAGAGCTAACACGCCACTAGCGATCGCTTTAAAGAAGGAGGCGGCAGGGTAATTTTTCGTCAGCGATCGCGTCTCAAACAAGTTATGATGCAGTTGAGGTTTAATCCAATCAAGTAAGGCGTGAACCTCTGACTGCGATGGCGTTTTACCCACTGGAATATACTGATCGCCATTACATATCACCGCTCCTGTGGCGCCGATCAGATTGAGTAATTGAGATTTCATTTGCACCATACCATCCAGGAAATACTCAGCCTGAGACAAGCCTTCGACAAATTGAGTTTGTAATGACTTTAATTGACTTTTGTAATCAATATCTTCACTTGCTTCTTTATTTGCCAGTTCCACAGACATCACCTGTCCAATGAACTCGCAGATGGTGCGGATATTGTAAGAAATATATTTGGGTGACGAATGGTGACAGGCAATCAATCCCCAAAGCTTTTGCTCGTGCATCAGAGAAATAGACATAGAGGCAGTCACGCCCATATTTTGCAGGTACTCTAGATGAATTGGAGAAACACTCCGCAACACCGAGAGACTGAGATCCAACGGTTGATTTGTTAAAGGATTGTTCGCTGGAATTAAGGTGACAGGCTGGTAGCTAGCATCTGGAATTAGCCGCAGCCAGTTTAAGGTGTATAGCTGTCGGGCTTGCTTGGGAATGTCAGAGGGCGGATAGTGTAAATCCAAATAAGGCATTTCCTGATTGGTATCTTCAGCGATGACCCTGCCTGCTCCTTCGCGATCGAATCGATAGACCATAACGCGATCGAAGCCAGTGATTCGCCGAACTTCTGTCACCACAATCTGGCACATTTCTAGCAACGTTGGTGCTTTTTGAATGCGGGTAATGGTTCCTCTTACCTGTTGATAAAAGTCAAAAAAGCCTGTTTTTTCCTTCGCTTTTTTCGGCTCCAATTCTAGAAGAATAATAGTATCTAAACGATGGACAATGCCATCAAAATGAATTGATTTATTTTGATGTTTGATGATTATATTTAGGGGATTAACGCTCTCAAAATCCTCTGCAAGACATTGTTGAATTAGTTTAATTTGCTTGACATTGAGTAAATCTGATATCGGCTTGCCCAGCAATTCATCGGGTTGACGACCAACGACTTCCTGGCTGTTACTGCTCACCTGAAGGATTTCCAGCGTGGGATCTTGCAAAACCAGTAAAATCCCGTGAGGCTGGATCAAACTGGGAATGTGGATCGGTTCGCGATCGCAGTTTGTCAAATCAATGATTTCATCAGTCATTCTCTGTTTATCCAACTCCTCATTAGAATTCTGGCTTCAAGGAGGCAGAAACTCTTTATATCTCAATACGGTTCAGTTAAGGGCTAGTGGCAACAATTTTTGGTTTTCGAGACGCGATAAATCGCCGTCTCTACAAGTGTTTTGGGCTTATCTGAACTGTATTGCTTTATATTTGAGATTTTGAGTCCTGACTTAAAAAGCAAACTTCTATATTCACACTACTAGCCTAGACTCAAACTGGAGTCTCCGGCATCTACTCTTGGCTTAATGTTTCAATCAACAAATCTACCTGCTGTTGTCGCTGCTGCAAAAAACCTTCGCACTGACGCAAATACTCCACAGCAGTTGCAAATTGGTCAAACACAGCTTCCAATTCCAACTCACCCGCCTCAATGCGAGTAATAATTCCCTCTATTTCAGCAACCTTCGCCTCATAATTCCAACCTTCCTCAGAACTAGAAGCACCCTTACGTTTAACCATTAATCTCTCTGCGTCCTCTGCGCCTCTGCGGTTCGTTCACTTCCATAACCTTCACTTTAACCTCACCTTGCCCCAATTGAATCATTAACTCTTGCCCCACAGCCAACTCTGCTGCCGAACGAGCGATCGCTCCATCTTCCCTTCTCACCACCGCATAACCACGCTGTAACACCGCTTTCGGGTCAAGACTAGCCAATTTCTGCCGCAATAATTCTAGATGCTGCGTTGCTTGCTGCGATCGCCCCGTGGTAATTTGCACCAAATGCTGACGCTTCCAAGCTAGCTTGTCCACCTCCTGCTGCACTTGCCGATCTAACCGCAAACGTCGCAAACGATTCCGCAATACTTGCAGTTTATTCTCAGCATTTTCTTTAAAGTCATGCACCGCCTCATGTAAAGCGACAACTCGCCCCCGATGCTCAGTATATAACTCTGAAAGTGATGGTACAACCATTTCCGCTGCCGCAGTGGGTGTATGCACACATACATCTGCAACTAAATCTGCTAAAGATTCATCTCGTTGATGGCCGATCCCAGTAATTACCGGAATAGAACAACTAGCAAGCGATCGCACCACTCGTTCATCATTAAAGCAAGCTAATTCTTCCACCGCGCCACCACCCCGCGATAAAATTAGCACTTCGGCGCGCCCATCTCTTTCCACCCGCTCAATTGCCTTGACGATAGATTCTGGTGCTTGGTCGCCTTGTACGGTCGCGGGAGAAAATAAAACGTGTAAACCTGGATACCTTTGCTTCAAGGTTTTTTGAATATCACCCCAAGCAGCAGCCGTTGGTGAAGTGACAACAGCGATCGTTTGGGGGTGGGTTGGGAGCGATCGCTTTCTTTGCGCGTCGAATAATCCCTCAGCCAGCAAGCGATTTTTGAGTTGTTGATAGCGCAGTGCCTGTAAACCAACACCAACAGGTAGAGTTTGCCAAACTGATAACTGATACTCTCCCCGTTGCGGATAGACGCGAATACTGCCCAAAATGATTATCTGTTCGCCAGGAATAGGCATTTGGGCGAGTTTTGGCAATTGGCTATTCCATACTACACACTTAATTCCGGCAGTGCGATCGGGATCTTGCAGCGTAAAAAACAACCCACTGCGATGGTTGTTAGCACTGGAAACTTCGCCAGTTACCCAAACTTGCCGCAATTGTTCATCTTGCTCTAACAGCAAACGGATATAGTCAGTTAATCCAGAAACTGAAAGCGCTGTATCAAGAATCAGAGAGTCGGGAAAGTCGAGAGTCATCAAAGATATACGAAAGCAAAAGCCTAATCAAATCTTAGCAAATAACGTTAATTGATAGCTATTTTGTTGAATAACCAAACTGAAAATATCCAAAAAACCTATTAGACTTAAATTAATCACTAAACAGAGTTTAAAACCATAATGGAAAAAATAGAACTTGAACTAGACAGACTCACCTTTGAACGAGCAAAAACTCTGGCAATAGTCAATCAATCAACTCTATCAGAATTGATTAGTCATGTAATTGAACGTTTAGCAGAAGTCCAGGAGAAAAACGATCCTTTAATGGGATTATATGCTGATGTTCCAGAAATTGTTGATGAAATTGTTGCTGAGGCGATGGAAAAAAGAGGATATACTGGAACAGATGAATGAAGTAGAAAAATCCCTACTTGATACGGATATTCTTTCAGAAATTATTAAACGAGTAAATCCTCGTATTATTTTCAAAGCCAATAGTTACTTAAGCCAATTTAATAAATATACAATTTCTGCAATTACGGTCATGGAAATTGTAGAAGGTTGGCAAAAACGTAAGCAAGAAAAACGTCTTCAGCAATTTTTAACTATACTGGCTTCACAGGAAATATTATCCTTTGACTTGACAGAAGCTGTATTAGCAGGGAAAATTTACGCTGATTTAGAGACAACCGGAAAAAGAATTGGTTATCCCGATTGTATGATTGCTGCAATTGCCATCAGTCATAATCTAACTTTAGTTACGGGTAATTTATTTCATTATCAAAGAATTCAAGATTTAAATTATTCACTAAGACTAGATAACTGGCGTTTATAGTAACAATGGTGATGGATGAAGTGGTATCAAGTTTCGCCATTAGCTAAATTATCTAATGCAGATGTATTTTATAACTTAATTTTTATACCCTGTATTACAGTATGGATGGGTTATCTGTCCGTTATCTACACTTGCCAATCCGCCATCTTCTTTACGCTGGATATGATCAATCGAAATTGAGTTTCTATGGATAAGACCCTGACAAATTTTGCATTTTTGTGCATTTTGTAATGCATCTTTTATATAAATCTCACTTTTTTTATTTCGTATTAAAGTCTTGTGTAGATGAATGAGTTTCTTGATTTATTGTACGAATAGTCAAGTACTGAAAATCATTGCTAGATATAATTTCATTTAGAATATTATGAATTGCTTTTTCGGTTTGTAAATTAGTTACAAGTTTTTGAAATAATTTTGATACATCTTTGTAGCTTTTTTGAACAGACCTATATTTTAAATAAATTTGCTGAATCAAATAATCATATTTTATGAGGCATTCTTCAAACTGTTCTCGTACTTTAATGAAGTCATTGATTTTTTGTCTTTTATCAAGTTCCATTACAAAATCAACTACAGCGAGTAAGGATACTGTTCTATGCCGTCCCTCTTTTGAGTAAAAGTATATAACTGGATGTAACCCCAAAGATGAGGAATGATTACTATTTAGTCTATATACAATCTTTCTGGTCTTCTTTAAAATCTGTATTGTTGCTTCACCAGTTAAGTCATCGTTAATTCCCTTATTATTAAAATCAAGATTGTTAACAACATTAATAAAATCTAAAATTAGTGGTAATGTTTGTGATGAATATAGTTTTCCTCCAACTGGTATGTCCAGAGTTTTTATAGGGGTCTTTAACTTAGGCGCAAAAAGTATTTCATTAATCTCTTTAGCTATTTCTTGTATTTGATGTTGTGTTTCATTTGAAAAAGATGACCAATATTTATGCCCTTTGCCGCTTCTAATAATTGCACGCGCTGCAATACTGTTAGGCTTTCTCCTAGATTCAAGGAGTTTTAGCTCAGTTTTATCTATTGGTGCAGCTTGTTGATTAATTTTGAAGAATGAACTTTCTGCTTTAGTTGCATCACCTTCAACCCATTGAAGTTGAATTGCCAAGGCTGCCAGATTTTTAGCATATTTGACAACTTCGGGTTTAAATTTATCAGGATATGTGGAAGCCAACTTAAAATCATCATACGAACCGACTGTTTTGTTTACTAATTTTCGTGTTTCTTGAGCAATTTCTAGTTGTTCATCAGAAATTACCCCATCATAAAAGAGTTTTGAAACTTTACCATCACCATAATCATCATTTACCCAAGCAGATAAAGCACTTAATCTATGGCTACCATCAATTACAAACAAGTAGCCGCCTGTACTTCGCCATAAAATTATTGCTGGTATTAAATCGCCCTCAATAAAACTTTTGATAAATTCAGAAATTCGATTTTTGTCCCATTCATTAGTTTCTCTTTGAAAATCAGGTTTTCTGATGTTTGAAAAGAAGAATGAGTCTATTTTAAGGTCTTCAATAGAAATTGTTTCTTTTTTCTTACCTAGATTAATATTTTCTTCCACATCAAAATCCTCTCGTGGAATCAGAGCATCTAGATTAACTTTAGCCATGATGGATGTTTTCCCCTGTATTGGTACAATTATACGTCAAGCTCATAAGCAGCAAGTACGACTGAACATCATAGCCTCTCAAAGCTGAAAGTCACTTCAAGCATTGAAAATCCCTTTACTACTACCCTAAAAGCTTTCTATATCTAACCCCGACCCGATAAAGCTGCTATCGATGATATGCTAATTGGCATGGTGATCGCTCCTAATTTAGCAACCTTCGCAAAAGCTCACGAGTACGGTTCTACTGACAGGGTTGTTTAGGTAATTTATTTTTTCTTTGAAAACCCTTGCTTACCCAGCCAAAAAAAGCTATCTCTGAATGCAAGTTGGTATCATTGTGCAAAACTACCCTAATCTGGTAGCGATCGAGTTACGATCTTGTCACACCCCTTTTTTGATTTGAGAAGTCCTATTCCAGAATTTTCTGGTTAAAATAGTATATCTGTTCTACTCAAACTCCGACACCAACACTCCTTAAAACCATATATTAAGAGGCATTAGAGGCAGGAATGGCTATCAACACCGATACTTCTGGCAAGCAAAAAGCACTGACTATGGTGCTCAACCAGATTGAGCGCAGCTTTGGTAAAGGAGCAATCATGCGCTTGGGCGATGCTACCCGGATGCGGGTGGAAACGATTTCCAGTGGAGCGCTTACCCTAGATTTAGCATTGGGTGGTGGTTTACCCAAGGGGCGGGTAATTGAAATTTATGGGCCAGAAAGTTCTGGTAAAACTACAGTAGCGCTACACGCGCTCGCCGAAGTGCAAAGAAATGGCGGTATTGCTGCCTTTGTTGATGCTGAACACGCCCTAGACCCTACTTATGCTGCGGCATTGGGTGTAGATATTGACAATTTGTTGATTTCCCAACCTGACACTGGCGAATCAGCTTTAGAAATTGTCGATCAACTTGTTCGCTCTGCTGCGGTTGATATTGTAGTTATAGACTCAGTAGCAGCATTGGTTCCCCGTGCTGAAATTGAAGGCGATATGGGTGATGCTCACGTTGGCCTGCAAGCGCGGTTAATGAGCCAAGCCCTACGTAAGATTACTGGAAACATTGGTAAATCTGGTTGTACAGTAATTTTCATCAACCAGTTGCGACAAAAAATTGGTGTTACCTACGGTAGCCCAGAAACCACAACTGGTGGTAACGCATTGAAGTTTTACGCTTCGGTGCGCTTGGACATTCGCCGAATTCAAACCTTGAAAAAAGGTACAGATGAATTTGGTAATCGTGTAAAAGTCAAAGTCGCCAAAAATAAAGTAGCGCCGCCTTTTAGAATAGCGGAATTTGACATTATTTTTGGTAAAGGTATTTCTACCTTGGGTTGTCTTGTTGACTTAGCAGAAGAAACTGGCATTATTGTCCGCAAAGGAGCTTGGTATAGTTACAACGGCGATAATATCTCCCAAGGACGAGATAACGCCATTAAGTATCTAGAAGAAAAGCCTGAATTTGCTGAAGAAATCAAGAAACTAGTGCGTGAAAAGCTAGATAAAGGCGCTGTTGTTTCTGCTAACTCTGTCGCTAAAGCTAGTGACGAAGATGAAGAGGAAGAAGTCGATTTAGAGCCAGAAGAATAAGGAATGTGGATTTATTAATCTGCAATTGCTAATAGATGGTGCGTTACAAAGACAGCTAACGCACCTTATTTTTTCAAAAATCGAGATTTGGATATTGTTAAATACAAGCTTAAATCCTGATCGTGAATAGATTTGAACTGATAAACACATCCAACTTGATATTTTGGCGTAGGTGTAGCCCATCGTAGACACGGCACTGGTTTGTTACCGATAACCCATTAATTTAAACTTGACAACTACTATTAAGGAAAAAGGATAAAAATACTAGATCGGGGTTTTAGCCTGAGATTGACACTAATGACCAGCTATATGGTAATATTTCATGGCATTATGCTAAAAAACTTTGTTTATAATCAAAGAGTAGCCAACCCATGAGTTTAGCTGTAATTAAGTTCTCTTCAGAAGAGTGCGGCATCTGCCACAAAATGTCTTTTTATGACAAAAAGGTGGCTGAAGAACTGGGTTTAGAGTTTATCGATGTAAAAATGCAAGATACGACTGCTTACCGCAAGTATCGCAAGATTTTATTGACTCAATATCCCGATAAATCAGAAATGGGATGGCCTACTTACATCCTCTGCAATTCTCCAGAGGGGGAATTTCAGATTGTTGGTGAAGTAAAAGGAGGTCATCCCAAAGGGGAGTTTAGAAGTCGTCTGCAAGAGGTTCTAAATTCCACAGCTAATCAGAACTAATTACCTCAAAAGATTTGACCTCTAAGGCAGGGCCAATCATGGCAGTTGTCATGATATCTTCACGCACCTGCCCTTTAACTTTTGCTTTTTGTCCGGCTTTGAGTAGGTCTTTGTCAGCCCCTCTGAGGATTTCGTAAGTAACGCCCTCTTCTGTAACTAACGCCCATGCGCCTGTACCAATATCACGACGTTCGACTGTACCTGTAAGTGTAATGCTCATAACAGTGCTGATTGCTGAGTGCTGAGTGCTGAGTGCTGAGTAAGGAGAGTAGGGAATTGGGAGTTAGGAATTAGGAGTTAGGAGTTAAAAAAATTGATTCTCCATGCGCTATGCCCAATGCCCCATTCCCTATTCCCCATTTATGCTATTTTCTCTTCGTTTTTCAATGCTAAACGAACAAGTCCATAACAGACTAGGGCATTAGCAATGAGGAAAAGACGTGCTAAGTTACCACTTCCTAATCCCCAAACTGTCGGCTCGAAAAACGCACTTGTAGTTAAGCACGCTGCTACACCTAAAGTTGAACCAATGGCAAACCATTTCCAACTAGGATGTCCCAGCAGCAATGCCATCAACACAATGGGAATCAGTACACTGGCAAATAGAGGATTTAATGCATCAGTTCCCTGGAGAGTATTACCTAATTCGGGAATTGAACTGCCCAAAACCCGGAAAGGCCATTGGGGAAGATCAAAAATATAGATTCCCTTGAGGAAGAATAACCCAGAACTGCCGGCGATTAGTCCACTGGATAAAGACCAACTCCAAGTGAAGGGGAAGTAAACGCGTAAAAACCAAGCCAGCAGATAGGAACCAACTACCATTAAAATCTTGGGTAACAGTGCTACCGCACCACCATCAATCCAAAAGCCGGGGTTAAGATAGCCGCTATCCCTTAACCACCGAAAGAAATCTGGAAAACTGATTTGTCCGCTAAAGGCTAGTTTGACTGCTGCTTCTGCATTGAGTTGTCCAGCGCCATAATAGTTCAAACCATCATCCTGAATAACTCGCGCCGACTGTTTGAGGACTTTTAAAACTTCATCTGGTTCTTTGATGCCAGCAGCTTTGATTAATGCCGCAACACCGGCAACGTGGGGAGAAGCCATGCTTGTACCTTGGAAGCCGAGAAATACGCCTTCGCCTTTTTCATCGATGGTTTCTTGGAGAATTTTACCAGCTTCACTACCACCAGGAGCAGAGATATCTACTCCTGCACCAAAGTTAGAATAGGGCGCTCTTTCGCCATCTGGGCCAATTGCCGAAACGCCGATGACGTAGGGATAGCGAGCTGGATAGCTTGCTCCATTGGCGTTTTCATTTCCGGCTGCGGCAATAATAACAACACCTTTTCGATGAGCATACTCGATCGCTTGTTTCATCAACTGGCTTTCACCGCCACCACCCAAGCTCATATTAATTACATCTGCGCCTTTATCAGCAGCAAATTTAATCGCTTCGGCAATATCGGCAACGGTACCACCGCCATAAGAACTGAGTACCTTCAGGGGCATCAGACTGGCTTCGTAGGCAATTCCAGCGACGCCATATTTATTATTTGTGGCTTGAGCAATAGTTCCGGCAACATGGGTACCGTGACCATTATCGTCTGTGGCTTCTTCTCGGTCGTTAACAAAATCATAGCCCTTGACGAATTTTGTCTCATACAAGTCGCGAACCTTGGTAATTCCAGTGTCAATAACTGCGACTGTGATGCCACTGCCTTTGGTTTGACTCCATGCGCCTTCAACACCGATTTTGTGCAAGTTCCATTGCTTGCTGTAATATTGGTCATTAGGGCCAGTTAATGAAGGACTTGCTTCTTCATCTTCTTGGGGTGTTAAAAATTCACCTAGCCAAGCGGTTTTACCTGGTTGTGGAATCTTGTTGTAGATATAGTTTGGTTCAATGAATTCTGTCGCTTGGGCAAACTGAGATTTTTTCAGTTCTTGGAGCCGTTGGCGATCGCCCTTGATAATATACACATTATCTTTTTTGGAAAACTTGTTGTCTAATTGGGGTGTAACGTTGTATTGTTTGGCGATCGCTTGCAAACCCTGTTCCACTACAAGTGATGGAATATCTTCCCGAAAATCAAGCAAAATCGTCTCAAACTCTCCTTTAGCTGCCAATCCCTGAAAATTCAGGAAACCAAATATGGCAGATCCCAGCCCAATGACAAACAAGCACCATAATATAAGTTTTCTCATATTAACTCATCACCGCTTTTTGCCAGTTTGCTCATACCATAACTTATCTCGACCCCTTGTTGGTAGATTTTGCACTTTTAGTTACAAGTTTCACTCAAAACTGAGGATTTTTTTAAACGATGGAACGTGGTCTTTTGTGGTTGCCGCTGTTAGTAATGTTTTTCTGGTTGGCTTGGCAAGGCTCGAAGGAGTATCAAAAAGTCGAAGCCTATCGCACTTGGGCAGAGCAATTTGAACGGGCTAAGTATGATATTTATGCTGTATTAGGTCAAAAAGAAAACAATATCACTTGGGGAAAACCTACGCCTCAAGGGCCGATTAAACTAGAAACATTCTCCTTGCTTGATATCAAACAAATCCAGGTTTTAGTAGATGAAAAATCAGTAGATGTAAACAATCCACCAGAGAAAGGTCGTTCCATAGAATTAGAATTTCTATTTTCCGAATCTGCTAATTCCGTGCGGGTTCCGTTTACAGAAATCCCTTTGGCAGCAGAATGGGGAAAGTTTTTGCAGGGGCTATTACAAGAGTTGCGATCGCAACCATAGCAGTAGTTATATTACAACTATAAGTTCCAAATAATACGGCTATTTCTGGTCAAAAAGTTAGATCGCTAGTGATGATATTATTCATGGACAACGACATTTTTATTGGAAAGATGTTTTTTGGAATGGCTTTTACTTGACTACCATTTATTAAACATCTCCATAAATTCAATAATTGTTAGGTGAAGGCTGGGAAAAGGGGAAAGGTTAAAGGAGTAAACATCTTTTCCCTTTCCCCCTTGCCCTTAAAAGAGTCAAGTTTCCTTGGCGAACTACTAGCTATGCTTGAATGATAAAGTCAGAAGCAGTAAGATTGGGCGCACGAGTAAGTTGTGCAAATTGACCACCACTGCCGAAACCAGCAGCGCTACCATTTTGATTGTATAGTAACTGCCCAGTCATCGAGTCGTAAACAATCACAGCATTGCTAAGTGCCCCTGAACTGCTGATTTGAAAATCACTGGCGTTACTAAAACCCGTTCCCCCAACAGAAGTAATAGCAGTAAAGGTAGTCTTATCGAGGACAATCTTATCACCTTGAGAGCGATTGAAGTCAGCGATAGTATCAATACCCACAACCGCACTATTAAAGATGGAATTGGTGTTGTAGAGGAAAGAGTCAGCACCGATGCCACCCACAAGAGTATCATTGCCTTGTCCACCAATGAGAAGATCGTTGCCAGTACCACCCCGCAGTAGGTCGTCACCACCACTGCCATCGATGGTATCATTACCCCCTTGACCATTAATCACATCGTTGGAAGCGTAAAAACCGCTGATGTTATTGTTCAAGTCATTGAGGAAAGTGACAGTGTTTGTTGTAGAAATATATGTTTGAGTGGAGTTGGCATTAATCACATCAAAGCTTTTGGTAACACTGTCTTCTCCGTCAAAGATGATATTGCCAATGGCAGGTCTTGTTGTCGATGCGGCTAAGTTGTCTAGGTTTTCTAACTTAAAGTTTTGCAGAGTGACTTTAGTATTAGCCACATTTCCAAAGCTGACTTCTAAATTGCTGCCATTTTGAGTTAATTGCAGATTTCTCGCAGTCAATTCAGTCCCAATAAATTGTAAGGTATCTATCTTGGCAATGACCGTAGCCGGAGGATTTGAGCCAGTACCTACACCACCAAAGTTGGTGATGCTGTAATTGCCATCACCTCGTTGGATAACAAAGGTGTCATTGGAGTTGGTACCATTGAGAACTTGAATTTCTGGGGCAGGAGCAGGTCTAACTGTGCCACTAATAGCAAAGTTAAAGGGGCTTTCATTACTATCGTTATTGTTTAAACTGAAGTTGCCACTATAAGTACCGGCTGTAGTGGGGTTGAGTGCTACCGATATGGTAGTAGAAGCATTACCAGCCACGCTCGTTGGAAGAGTTCCGACCAAACTAAATCCGTCTGGAAGTTTCAGATTACTCAGCTTGAGTATGCCTGTATCGGTGTTCTTGATGGTAAAGGTTTTGGTTAAGCTGTCACCAACAGTCGTTTCACCAAAGTTAATGGCAGTGGTGTTGCCATCTGTAATGTTAATATTGCCATCGAGAACTTGAATTTCTGGAGCATTAACTGTGCCACTAATGGCAAAGTCAAAATGGCTTTCATTAATATCGTTGTTGTTTAAACTGAGGCTGCCACTATAGACGCCGGTTGTAGTGGGGTTGAGTGCCACCGATAGGGTAGTGGAAGCATTAACAGCTACGCTCGTTGGAAGAGTTCCAACCAAACTAAATCCGTCGGGAAGTTTAAGATTACTTAGGTTGAGTGCAGCTATACCGGTATTCTTGATAGTAAAGGTTTTAGTCAAGGGTTCACCAACAAGAGTCTCACCAAAGTTAATAGCGGTGTTGCCATCTATAATGTCAACATTGCCATTGAGAACTTGAATTTCTGGGGTTTTGGTGGAGTTGCGGGGAGCTTCGTATGCACCAATATCAATGACTGTACTGCCATTACCATCACCATCCTGAGGAGTCTTCTTAGTGATGCTATTGAAGGCATTGGAACCACCATCGATCGCAACACTTCCAGGTTTGAGTGCAAAATTCCCTTTGTCTGCATCAACGAATTGAGGATCTTGACCCAAAAGATTCTGTAACCCTGTAGCGTTTAAATTATCTGAAGCTTGGAATAGGTTCGAGTTATAAACAAGATTGCGATCGAAAATTACATTTGTGTCGTACTTAATTCTGTTAGCATATTGATTGTCGTTTGCATACAAAATGTTGTTGTAGGCACGTACATTTTCCGAGTAAGTAACACTAATCTCTCCAGAATCTGTAAGAACTTGGGCATTCTTGTAAGCTGTGTTGTTGATAACATCAACATTGGTAGCTTTGAAAACATTAATGCCTGCACCTCCATTGTTGTAAGTAATGTTATTTGCAATTAATGCTTTACCTGTATAGGGCACATTATCTTTGCTGATATCGGTAGTATCAAGCATAATCCCATGTCCCTCAGTAATTTTGTCAACGCCTCCATTTTTCCACGGAACTAAACTTTGGTTATCGTAGACAATGTTGTCTCGCAAAATCATTCTGTAGTCAGTGGTATTGTTATCAAAATTAAAACTGTTGAGAGAGGTTATTCCCTGATTGCCGTGAGGTGAATACCAAGCATTTCCAGACACAATGTTTTTCTCAACAGTTATATAGTCTGAATTACTGAATGCTATACCTCCACCTGGAAAGTTACGGATTGTGTTACCAGTGATGACAATATGATGGGGATTAGTACCACCTTCACCATCAACGTTTTTCCATGCATTAACAGCAATACCATTACTATTGGTCAAGGGGTTATTCAGGTTATTCTTCTCTTGCAAGGCATATTCGAGAGTGATGTTTTCCCGATTGCCTTTTATATTAAGTCCTTCAATCCGCACGTAGGATGAACTCAATATATTAATGCCACTTCCCGTTGTTGTGATCGTCGGCGTAGCCCCTGGATAAGCTTTTATTGTTGTCCAGTTATCTGGTGAGCCATTCAAGTTAAAAAGCGTAATCCCTTTCATTTGATAATTTCCATTCATCACATAGAGGGTGTCGCCTGCTTTCATCTCATATACGGCTCTACCCAAGCTGAGAAATGCAGATTCTTCGTCTAAGCCATTATTTCTATCACTGCCTGTTGCAGAAACGTAATATGTATTGCCAGCCATCTGTTTACTCCGAATATGTGTAAGGGAAATTGGTAGTACAATCTCAGCAACTTTCTTCAGTTGCTAAGTAGTTATTTGAATGAGCCATCTATCTGAACTGTTAAGGACAGTCACAGTTATCCGATCGCGACTTAAAATCGCGTCGATTATAGAAACACTGTTGTCAAACTGAAAAATTTTTCTCCTGTCAACCGTTAATGGTTAAATCAGGAATATCAATACCGTCAATCGTCAGAGTTTTGTTGAGATTAATTGGACGATTAGCGCGTAGATACTTCTACTCCAGACTTTATCTTTAGCCACTGCGTAGGCGTAGCCCATTGTAGACATAGCTGCTCTTTGTAAACCAGCTTTAGCATCTGTTTTTTTCAATAAAACGATCGTATTTGGCATAGTAATTCCTCTGAACTTTATGCGTTGTTTTAGGTCAAGAGGTTGCCAAATCTGCATGGTAAAATTCACCCTTAGCTGATAACTGGGGACTTAAAGTTAAAGCGATCGAAGTTAAATTGGTTGAAACTTTAGTTAGGTTGACCCTTTAACTTAAGGGGACTAATGTAACAACTTAGTTGAACCTGTTTTAAGCGGTGTAACTGAGCGTTGTGAACTTAGTTAAAACTAACCTTTACAAATAGCACTTGATATCAGTAAAACTCCTGAACATGGTAAGTTTTTTTACAACTAAATTCAAAAAATTATGGATATGTCTGCTGGAGTTCTATTAATTTCCAGAATGATATGAGCATAAAAAGCGCTTTGTGCAAGGATTTGATGAAGTTTCTCTAAATAATTCAGAACTCTCAAGTTAGATTGCGATCGCGCGCAGGAAGAAAAAGGATTTTAGCCTAGTTCATCAATCTTTGAGATAGTTTGGTTTGATGACGCTAACTTACTTAATCTTCATAATATGAACGCTGAAATAAACTCCAGAATACCTGTAGCTTTAACCATTGCTGGTTCAGATAGCGGTGGTGGTGCAGGAATTCAAGCTGATTTACGTACCTTTGCTTTTCACTGTGTCCACGGTACTAGTGCTATAACCTGCGTCACGGCACAAAACACTCTAGGAGTGAAGAGGGTCGATGCTATGCCAACAGAGGCTGTTGTAGCGCAAATTCAGGCAGTAGTTGAGGATATTGGCGTACAAGCTGCCAAAACTGGAATGTTGCTCAATCAGGAAATTATTTTTGCTGTTGCCCAGCAAGTGGAAGCTTTACAAATCAATAATTTAGTAGTCGATCCAGTAATGGTGTCACGCACGGGAGCACAATTGATTGATGATGATGCTGTAAAGACTTTATGCCATGCTTTGATTCCGAAAGCGGTTATGATTACGCCCAATCGCTATGAAGCCCAGATTTTGAGCGGTTTACAAATTAATTCTTTAGAGGATATGCAAGCTGCTGCGGAAATTATTTACAAGACTTTAAAGACAAAGGTTGTTTTAGTCAAAGGCGGAGGTATGCAGGGAGATTTACGTGGCGTTGATATTTGGTTTGATGGGGACAAGTTGGAAGTTTTGACTTGCCAGCAAGTAGAGACAAAAAATACCCACGGTACTGGTTGTACATTATCGGCTGCGATCGCTGCTAATCTAGCTAAAGGAAAAGATTTGTGGCAGGCAGTGCAACAGGCAAAGGAATATGTGACTACCGCACTCACTTACGCCCTAGATATTGGCGAAGGACAAGGCCCTGTGGGACACTTCTTCCCATTGTGGGGACTAGGGACTAGAGACTAGGGATTAGAGATTGGAGACTGGGCATTCGGGATAGGGACTAAAGAAAAGTTTTCTCAGTACCTCATCTTCAATGCCCAAATAAAAAATCTTTGCCCTTTCGGTATTTTTCTATTATTCTTGGGCATAGTTTCAGGGGTGACTATCTCTGTTAGCATCTCTGTACGATCTAATTACTTTGATTTTTAATACCAAGCCCCCGATGCGAACAACCATAGGTTCTGTTCACGGAAATTCGCCAACATTGAGTACTCAAGCCTATCCTCCCTCTGTACCACTATCTGTATACAGGGAATTGTCAACAGAGTTGCAAGCAGCACAGGCGAGGCTAAATGCACTCACCACCCAAAATCAGCAACTAGTACAAGAAAATCAACTATTACGCCAAGAAATTACCAAAGTCGTTGAGTCTTTTTCTCGTTTGCAAAATTTTGTCGATTCCCATGCTACAGCTAATTATCCCCAAGCTAACCAAGCTTCTGGTGATGTTAAAAGTGTTGCTAAACAGCCAGTAACACAAGCGCGTTCACCTCAGCAGGTTTCTCGTTCGCGTCCATCTGTTGTGTCCAAACAACCAGCTAAAAAAAGCCGCCGCCAAGACTTTTCTGCACCTGTAATGGAAATGAACTTTCCGATATCAGAACCAATTTTTATAGAAGAGCAGCAAGTCAGTTATTATTCCACTACTGAGCCAGATGTCAAGGGACTCAATGGCTGGTGGTTAATTATTACCATCTTGTTAATCATGCTGACTGCCTTTAGTGCTGGATATTTCGTTGTGCGTCCCTTGTTTGAACATCAGAAACGTTAGTTGACATTCCCACAGTCAGCAGTAGCAGGCTTTCGGGCTAGTATGCAATTTGGCTGCGATCGCTCTCTAAATATCTGAACAAATCTGCTAAATGGTGGAAACAATCTATTTTTAGGTTATAAAAGCTACATAAAATGTTAAATTGACAGCAACTTCTTGATGTTAGAACCTCAAAGATTATCCAATTAATAAATCCTTGCCGCTTGTTATGTCATAAACCCTCAAGTAAAGCACCTACACTTTAAAAAAGTTGTAATTATTACATATTTTTTAGGAAAAGCACTGCTAGTTACAGCTTCGGACAGCGGATCTGGTTAGATATATAAACGAAGCTAGTAGAAGTCAGGAGTCAAGAAGATGAAAAAAGTCGAAGCTATTATCCGCCCATTTAAGCTAGATGAGGTGAAAATTGCTTTAGTTAACGCTGGTATTGTTGGCATGACTGTTTCTGAAGTCCGGGGGTTCGGACGGCAAAAAGGTCAAACTGAACGATATCGTGGTTCTGAGTACACCGTTGAGTTTCTCCAAAAACTCAAAGTGGAAATCGTCGTTGACGACAATCAAGTTGATATGGTGGTAGACAAAATTATTGCTGCTGCCCGCACTGGTGAAATCGGCGATGGTAAAATTTTCATCTCGCCTGTTGAGCAAGTGATTCGGATTCGCACTGGCGAAAAGAACACAGAAGCAGTTTAAAAAAGTTATGAGTTAAGAGTTATGAGTCAAGACTAATGAATGAAGATTTAGCAGAATTCATAACTTCTAACAGACGCGATTAATCGCGTCTCTACTCTTAACTTTTGTACAGACGCGATTAATCGCGTCTCTTAACTCTCTCTAATTGCGGAAGTAAAGCTGTAAAAGCCTTGCCTCGATGGCTAATTGACCTCTTCAACTCCCGTGTCATTTCAGCAAAAGTTAATTGCAACTCTTGCACATAAAAAATTGGATCGTAGCCGAAACCACTATCACCACGAGGCACGTGGAGAATTTCGCCGCGACAAATACCTTCAGATTGTAATACGATCGCACCATCAGGACGAGCGATCGCTACTGCACAAACAAATTGAGCTTGCCGATTTACCTCGTTGCCTAATTCTTTGAGTACCCTAGCAATGCGTTCTGAGTCGGTTTTGGCGTAACGTGCAGAATAAACTCCTGGTGCGCCATTTAGGGCATCTACTTGCAAGCCTGAATCATCAGCAATTGCCCAGTTTCCCGTAGCTTTAGCAATTTGCGACGCTTTTAGACAAGCGTTAGCGGCAAAAGTTTCGCCCGTCTCTTCAATTTCCAACTCTTCAGGTTTAAGGGTTAATTCCCAACCAGAATTTTCCAGGTAAGCTTGCATTTCCCGCAACTTACCTGGATTTCCTGTGGCTACTACAAGTAATGTCATAAAAAGTTATCAGTTAGGAGTTAGGAGTGATAAGTTATGAGTTATTAATTCTTAACTCCTAACTCTCAACTCCTCACTAATTTTACTCCGCCCAGTGTTTCGCCCAAGCAAGAGTTTGATGCACTTGCTCAATTGTCGAGGCTTCGCAGTACAGGCGTAAAACTGGCTCAGTCCCGCTAAAGCGAATCATTAACCAGCTTTTATCTGCAAGGCGATACTTGTAGCCGTCAATTGTTTGGCAATCAATCACTGCTTTCCCTGCAATTTCCGTTAAGGGTTGGGTTTGCAATTGTTGCAAAAGACGCGATCGCACTTCCATATTTGCTAAGGGCAAGTCAATGCGATCGTATGCTGAGATAAATCCTGTTTGTTTCTGCAAGTAGCGATAATATTCACCTAAATCCAAACCAGATTCGACAATCGCCTCTAGTACGTACAATGCTGACAGCAATGCATCGCGTTCGGGAATATGGCTGCCATAGCCAATTCCTCCTGATTCTTCACCGCCCAGCAACACTTTTGCTACTAACATTCTGTCAGCGATGTATTTATAACCAACTGCTGTTTCAAAGACTGACAGGTTATGTAGTGCTGCTACAAGGGGCATCAAGTCGGAACCACTAACAGTTTTAACTATTTCACCCTTAAAGTCGCGCCGCAGGGTTAAATGGTCGATTAATATCGGGATTAATACTTGCGAGCTGAGGAAGTTGGCTTCTCCATCTACTGCTGCAATGCGATCGCAGTCTCCATCAAATACTAACCCCACTGTTAAACCCGATTTATCGGTTTCTCGGTGAGTCTTGATGACTTCAAATAGCTTTGAAAGGTATTTCGGCAATGGTTCCGGCGCACCGCCTCCAAAGAGGGGATCGCGATCGCTGTTGATTTCTTTGACTCGATCGCCTAGTAGTTTCGCCAATCCGCCAGCCGCCGCGCCATGCATAACATCGGCAAATAATGTCAGTTTGCCAGATGCGATCGCTTCTCGAAGTTTAGCGATATCAACTTTACCTTCTAGCGCTTGGGTATAACTGGGCCAGGGATCGAACTTCTCTTGCTTGCCTGGGGTAGCTGCTAGTGGTACTCCAACCGACAACTGCGCTTCTATCTCTTTTGTGACTTCTGGCGGTACCGACCCACCAAAATATCCTTTGACTTTTAACCCCAAATATGCGCCAGGATTATGGCTGGCTGTAATTACCAGCGCCCCCAAAGCATTGAGTTCTTTTGCTGCCCAACTATAAGCTGGAGTTGGGGCAAAGCTTTCGCTCAGTAGCACATCAAAGCCGACAGCAGAGACAGTATCGGCGACAGCACGAGCAAAGTCTTCGGCCATGAATCGGCGATCGTAACCGACAATTATTGTCCGGCTACCCACCGTAGAAAAATACGTATCATATAATACTTTTGCGGCAACTGGCGCGACCAGGGCTAGGCGTTCAAAGGTGAACTCGTCACCGATAACGCCCCGCCAGCCGTCTGTACCAAACTTGATTGAGTTAGTTACAACTGGCATCTAAGTATCCTAACTGTCTACTTGAGGATTCTAGCATTTATACAGTGTGCAGAGTAAAAAAAGAATCTAGTAAAAGTATGTACTAATAATATTCAACACAAAATTTATAATTAATTTTTTAAAATCTAGGGGTAGCTTGAACAGAGGAATAAAACCAAAGACTAAGCTCGACTTTATCCATTTTTGCCTACGGGTCATCACAAATGTAGGCGATCGCCACTCTCAAGAGGCGGAATGTCGGAGGGAGAATCAGTTGGAGTCGAATGTTGTGAAGAGGTGTTGACTACGAGCGCAGGCAGTAGAGGTGGTTAAATTGATTGTATCGTAGTGCATTAAGCCAAAGAGACGTAGTACTAAGTCTCTACATTGTTTTTTGGTGCTAAGTCTCATTCGACATCGCTCAAATTTAAACATTAGTTGTCAAAAATTGAGCGTTTGCAGCTAATGTTCTTCCATGTATAAGAAAGGTTTAAGTATTTGCAGCTTATGTATAATTATTTTTTGCAAAGGTTTAATACTTTGCAGCTAACGTTCTTCCATATATAAGAAAGGTTTAAGTATTTGCAGCTTATGTATAATTATTTTTTGGAAAGGCTTAATACTTTACAACAAATGTTCTTCCATATATAAGAAAGGCTTAAGTCTTTGCAACAATCATTGTAATGGACTTATAAATCTATTTGTCACTGAAAAAATCGGTTTAAAGCCTGAGACTCAATATCTTGACTGGAGGCGGAGCCTCTAATAAGCCATTTCCATGCTCTGCATGGGAACGAGACAAATCGTAAATCAAAAGGCTATATTTTGGGAGATCAAAAACAGTAGCTTAATCTTGTAAGAAATAATATGGGAATGATAGGACACTATAGACGTATCACACCCAATCGACTTACTGAATTACAAAATAATCCAGAGTCTATTGTTACCTATTTATTCTCTGATGACGAGGCATCTGAATCAGATGGGCGCTATCTCAATATTGACAAGACATGGCATGGTCTGCATTTTTTACTTACTGGATCGGCACTCCCAAACGATCCGCCTTTAACAAATGTTGTCATGGGCGGTACTCCACTAGGCGATCCAGAAAACCCAGATTTTGATTTTGGCCCAGCCCGCTTCCTCTCGCCTCAAGAAGTACAAGAAGTAGCAAAAGAATTAAGCAAGATTTCCAAGACCGATCTGGAAGCCCGCTTCGATCCTTCAGCACTTTTGACAGCAGACGTTTATCCACATGTATGGCAAGAAGGAAAGGAAGCATTAGAGTACATAACTGATTACTATATCTACGTGGTAGAGTTCTTTCAAGAAGCAGCTAAGTGTGGTGATGTAGTGTTGTTATACATATCCTGAGCTTTACATAGAATACACTTTAGTTAAGCATTGATCCTCGAATTTAGTGTCTGATACAATATTTTGTTTTCAACAAAGAAATCTCTTGCAAAAGTCTCTTCACGCGGTAGAATAACGAGATTTTGCAAGAGGTATTAATCATGAAACCATTTCTGTTTGTAACCGATTTAGATGACACCCTCGTATACCGGACTGTGGGCGATGACAGCGCTTTACCAGAACTAAATCAACTGCTGAGTCAACATCGCCAAGAATACGGCACTAAAATCGTTTATTCTACGGGGCGATCGCCTGTACTTTACAAAGAACTCCAAGCTCAAAAAAATCTTTTGCAACCCGATGCCCTCGTCCTATCTGTGGGTACAGAAATTTACCTTGATGGTACTGATACTCCAGACTCAGGTTGGTCAGAAATCCTTTCTCCAGGATGGGAACGGGAAACTGTATTATCTATTACAAAAAAATATCCTCAGTTAGTTCGGCAACCAGATTCAGAACAGCGTCCCTTCAAAGTGAGTTGTTTTTTAGAACAAGAAGTATCTGCGAATGTTCTACCACAACTTGAAGCTGAGTTGCAAAAAGCTAAATTAAATGTAAAGTTAATCTACAGTAGCGGAATAGACCTTGACATTGTACCCCTGACCAGCGATAAAGGTCAAGCAATGCAGTTTTTGCGCCAGAAGTGGAAATTTGCAGCAGAACAAACAGTTGTCTGTGGTGATTCGGGTAATGATATTGCTTTATTTGCTGTAGGCAACGAACGGGGAATCATTGTGGGGAATGCCCGAAAAGAGTTACTCCAATGGCACAATGAACATCCCGCAGACTATCACTACCTGGCAAGAGGATTTTGTGCAGGTGGAATTATCGAAGGCTTAAATTATTTTGGTCTCTTGTAATGATTAGTTATTTAAAAGGTATAGTCGCTGGTATCCAAACAATTGGCGCTAATCGCGTGATTCTGACTCTGGAAGTGAATGGCTTGGGGTATGATTTGCAAGTTCCCCAACGCCTAGCAAACCAGTTACCAGAATCGGGAGGAGTAACGCAAATTTTTACCCATTTGCAAATTCGTGAAGAAGTGCCCTTTCTTTATGGCTTTGCTTCCCCAGCCGAACGCGATTTATTTCGCCACTTGCTGACTGTCACAGGTATTGGTGCAGCCTTAGCGATCGCCCTCTTAGACACTCTGGAACTACCAGATTTAGTCCAAGCAATTATCGCTGGCAATACACAAATCCTCATTCAGGCTCCCGGTGTCGGTAAAAAAATCGCCGAACGCATCTGTTTGGAACTGAAAAGCAAATTAGTCGAGTGGCGCAAATCAGCCGGGTTCTTCGTCGCCACAGGCGGGCCAGCCCCAGGAATTCTCGAAGAAGTGCAAATGACTCTCTTCGCCTTGGGATATACTGCCCATGAAGTCAGTCATGCCCTGCATGTGGTCAGCGAAGACATCGGACTACCCAAAGATGCCTATGTCGAAGACTGGATTAAACAAGCGATCGCTCATCTCAGTAGCGAACAAGTTTAGTTGTCATTAGTCATTAGTCATTTGTCATTTGTCATTTGTTATTAGTCATTTGTCATTTGTCATTAGTCATTAGTTATTCTCCCCCTGCCCCCTGCTCAATGCCCAATTCCCAATTCCCAATCCCCAGTCCCCAGTCCCCATTCCCCACCGATCCTTATGCTTGGCTAGAACAGTCGTTAGCAACAATTCATCGGGCGGACTGGTATCGCTCAGTACAACCGATCAGTGGTCGTCCGGGTGCAACGGTGGTTTTAGCTGGGCAAGAGGTAATTAATTTTGCCAGCAATGACTATTTGGGATTGGCTGGAGATGAACGGTTGATGGCGGCTGCAACTGCTGCGATCGCTGAATTTGGAACTGGTAGTACTGGTTCGAGATTACTCAGTGGGCATCGGGAGTTACACAGGGAGTTAGAAGAGGCGATCGCATCTACCAAACAAACAGAAGATGCCTTGGTGTTTAGCTCCGGGTATCTAGCAAATTTGGGTGCAATTACCGCTCTTGTGGGCAAGCGTGATTTAATATTTTCTGACCAGTACAATCATTCCAGTCTGAAAAATGGAGCGATTCTTAGCGGTGCAGCAGTGGTGGAATATCCACACTGCGATCTGGCAGTATTGAAAACTCAGTTGAGTCAACAGCGACAAAACTACCGACGCTGTTTGATTCTTACTGATAGCGTTTTCAGCATGGATGGCGATTTATGTCCGTTGCCTGCACTGTTGGCGATCGCTGATGAATTTAGCTGTATGCTGCTAGTCGATGAAGCTCATGCCACTGGAGTACTAGGAAAAACTGGCGCTGGGTGTGTAGAGCATTTTGGATGTACGGGAAAGCAATTAATTCAAGTTGGCACTTTGAGTAAAGCTTTAGGTAGTTTAGGCGGGTATGTAGCAGGAAGTAGCGCCCTAATTGACTTTTTGCAAAACCGCGCACCCAGTTGGATTTATACCACTGGGCTTTCACCTGCTGATACAGCCGCGGCTTTAGCAGCAATTAAAATAGTGCAACAAGAACCGCAACGCCGCGCCCAATTGTGGAGGAATATACATTACTTGAAAACTTTGCTGCAACAGTTACCTAACCTGAAATTGCTGCCTTCTGAATCACCCATATTATGTTTTCAATTGCCTAATGCTACAGATGCACTCAAAGCTGGAAAACAGCTAAGAGATGCTGGCATTTTTGCCCCAGCAATTCGTCCCCCCACAGTGCCCACAAGTCGAATCAGAATATCCGTGATGGCAACTCATGAAGTAGCACATATTGAAAAATTGGTAGCAGTGCTGAAGGATTGCAATATAATTCGTAATTCGTAATGACGCTCCTGCGTCGCTAACGCTGCGCTAACGTAATTCGTAATTACATACTTATTGATAAAGTCTTAAAACCTCCCATAATAGACTTCTTGGCATTTGTCGGGAAAGGGTAAAGGGTAAGGGGGAAAGGAATAACAATAGAGCGAGCAGCCATTCGTCGGTGACGTTGACGGATGGCTTTAATCAAGCTCATCGAACAATTGACTAGTTATTTACCCCTGATTTACTCTAAAAAATAAGTTCCTAACTCTTTTATTCTCTCTACCCAACCTTTCATCTCATCAGCCAGTTTATACTTCCATTGAAGTTGAAGTACTTCTCTAGTATGAGAATCATCAAATATAACTTTGTCTTTGTTTTCAAAGACTGGGGGAATAAATTCTACCTGAGCAGCTTGGGCAAACATTTTTGACACCTGGCTAATACTAAAATTTTCAGGTGCAGCAAGGTAGTGTCCTCCTTTGGAGCCAAATCGCGCTACCGCAATGTAGCAGTTTGCTAAATCTTCAACATGAATCCACGCCGTCATAAAATCTGGTGGAAATGGCTGATAGCCTTGGTATGGTTTCCCTGTAATGAACTGCTGAATTGCAAAATCCCAGAAACTGCCACGAGTTGGTGCTGAACCATATACTGATGAAGGATAGACAATCGAGGCGTTACCTCCATTGCTGATATATTCTTCTACTAGCACATCTTTCAACACATTTACACCTGATAGTAAGTCAAAACATACTAAATATTCGGGTCGTGTATAACCTTTTGGCGGAGGTATTTCTGTTATTCGTCCTCCATTGGCGGTAATCAAAGAGAAATTTCCACTGGTTGTAATTACATGAATATCTGGCGAAACTGCACTAGTACCGTATAAAGCGGCTTCTAATGCTATACGGTCTAAAGCGAATTGAGCTTCTTGGGTTGATTCTGGAGGCATGTGCCACGCTACATTAATTACTGTTGTAATATCATGCTTGCGAATTGCTTGTGCAACATCATTGCTGGAAATGTCTACCTCTTGAGAGCGGATTATTTCTTTGCAAAAAGGCTTTATACCCTCAATATCACTACTCGGACGTACAAGTGCCAATACGGCAAAATCTTGTGTCTGAGAAAACTTTTGACACAGCGCTCCGCCAATATACCCGGCTGCACCTATAATCAAGACATTTTTAACAGAAAAGCTTTTTTCGGATGAAAATTCTTTGTTGTCTGACATATTTGAAAGTTGTAGCTAATTAGGGTTTTTTATATTTTTAAAATAGCGCTTAAGACAAATTAAATATCCGTTATCAGTAGAAAATAAATGCGTGGGGATTTTTATGTGTGTAACTAACTTACAATCTTTAGGTTGGCGATCGCAAGGCAGATAAATGCGAAATATTGACTTTTACCTTTGCTTTAACCCTTGAATTAGTCAAATTAGTAAAATCTATGTTTCTGTAGAGGTTTTATGAGTCTGATTCTTCCCAAACGTACCCTATCCCGTCGTCGGTTACTGCAAGTATCTGGACTTTCAGGGGTAGGCTTTCTTCTTGGTGGCTGTGGAACAAATTTGTTCTCAGATAATCTGCGGCAAATATCTGAGCCACTAAACCAAAGTCTTGAAGCACTTCTGCTAACTCAAAAACCTATACCTGAATTTCCTGTCAGTGCCATAGAAGCCGATAAATTGCTGGTAAATACCTTTGACTTTACCCCGCAAATCGATCCGGCACAGTTTCGCTTAATAATTGATGGTGAGGTCAATAATGCGATGCAATTGAGTATGGCAGATATTCAAAAACTACCCTTGACTTCAATGGTAATTCGCCATGTCTGTGTTGAAGGCTGGGCTGCGATCGTTCAATGGGGAGGTGTGCGATTACGAGATTTAGTAGCGCTAGTACAGCCTAAGTCAAACGTCCGTTATGTCTACTTCAAATCTGCCGATGGCTACTATGAAAGCTGGGATCTTGCTTCTGCCATACATCCCCAAACTCTCATGGCTTATCAAAAGAATGGACAACCCTTATCAGTTGATAATGGTGCGCCGATGCGCCTAGCATCCCCAATTAAACTAGGCTACAAGCAAAGCAAATGGGTAACTCAAATTACATTCGTCAGCAATTTATTACCTACTAAAGGTTATTGGGAAGATCGAGGCTATGAGTGGTTTGCAGGGCTATAAAACAGGCAAAAAGCTAATCTAAATCGGGTTCAACACCTAGCGCTCGCAATTGTGCAATCAACCGTTCAGCCCGTTGTCTTTCTTGTTCAGCCCGTTGACTTTCTTGTTCAGCCCTTTGACTTTCTTGTTCTGTAGAAGTCAATACCCAGCAGCCTGTCCAATCATACCACCGTAACCAAGGCTGTTCTACATCTTGATAGCGTCCCTGCCAAACACCCAAGCCTAATTCTAGTTCTGGTATCCAGAAGCGCGACTCTGACAGTGCGATTTCAGCATAACGACCACCGTCTAACTTAAATACCCTTAACTCATATTTGTAGCGATCGAATACTATATAATAAGGCACACGCAAAATCTGCTCATATACTTCCCACTTTGCTGGTGGTTGCTTGATATCCCGCAATGTTTGCCCTAAGTCTTCCTTTTCAGTACCTGGAGACAGCAATTCAACCACAATAAAAGGCTGAACTCCCTCTTGCCAAACGACATAACTTAAACGTAAATCTCGTTGTTCATAGAGGCGGGAAACACCTAAAACGGCAAACCAATCTGGTCGCTTATACCACAGTGGACGGCGCGGATCGTAATAAAGATTCAGATCGCTAGCAACAAATATCTCGTCGCTTGGATAATTTGGTGGACGAAAGGTTTCGTCTAACAGACGAGGTTGCAATAAATGAAACTGATCGGGCAAACCAGGCTCCTCTGGGTCTTCACTAGGAAGATCGTACATGGTTGGCAATACATCTTTTGGCGATCGCGGCGGGTCAGTTTGATACATCATAAAGCAATCCTGATGATGAAACTCTCAGTTCTATTATGATTTAATTGTTTTTGAGTAACTCAACACCTTGCAGAACGCGGCAGCATAAATTTCTCGCCTTCTGCTGCAAATTTACCACGAACCATCAGCACGGTTTCATCAAATGTATGGGTGAATGCTTGCACATCTTTGACATCCAGAAGTTCTGGACTAAAGTAAATCACTACTTCTTCAATGGGTTGAGGTATCTTACTAAGAATATTCTTCAAAGAACATATCTGCGTTGTCACTAAATCGAAAAGATGAAGTCGGTTATCTTCTATCTCCATACAGGCGATTAAATCTAAATCTTCTGCATAATATAAAGGACGACTTCCTTCATTGACACAGAACACAGGTTTTTCGTTGACTACGCCAACTATATTAGAGACAGGAATGCGTGTTTCCAAAAGTCTGTGTAGCAATGTGTAATCTTTAGTATTGGTAAAATCCAGTATTCTGAAGCTATCAGTGCTACTTGTGGAGTTACACTTAATTTTGAAGATGTGTTCTTCGACAACACGAAAGCCAAAAGGTAAGTACAACTCTGGTTGTGGTGTCGTCAGTACCAGGGTTTCATAAAGGCGATCGCGATCGCAATACCCTAGCACTTCCTGCATCACTTCCCGGTAATACCCTCTCCGGCGAAATTCTGCACGGGTAGCTACTCCATGAACTCCTCCGACAGTGAGCCTTTGTCCCATAATTTGCATGGGAATTTCTAACACTCCCACATGGGTAATAGCTATATCATCATGAAAGCGAATAAAGGGAGTTGAAGCTGTTTCCCAGGATGCACCTAGTTTTCTTGCACATTCTGCTAAACTGCTGAGTCCGGGAAATGTGACTTCCATCAAGTCAAAAAGCTTATCGCTTAAGCTGGGATCGGCAGAAAATGACTGTTTGAAACGATACTGGCTCATAGTTCAAGTATTACAATCAATTCAGTAGAGACTACAAAATCAATTCCAGCAAATCCAGAAATAGCTAAAATATAAATGGATCGCAAGGGCGTAAGGTGTTGCGCCTCCAACCTTTAACTCAATATTTCTCAATTCTGAGTCTCTTCAAATAAGACTAAGCCATACTTCTCGCCAGTAGGCAAAAAGCCAATTTGTTGATAAACTGCTTGGGCTGCTTGGTTATTATCACCTGTAAATAGGATGGCACGTTTTACTAAGAGCGATCGCGCATTTATAGCCGTCCCCAGTAGTGTTAGGACATCAACAGACGATCGAACCTAAACACAAAAAGACTTTTCACCCAGTCCCCAGTCCCCAGTCCCCAGTCCCCAGTCCCCAGTCCCCAGTCCCCAGTCCCCAGCTATAACAATGAACCTACTACCACACTTTTGGCATAGCCTTTACACCGCAGTGCTGGCGGTGTCCACAACCGAAAAGTATTGGGTGCAAATTTATACTTTTGAGTTCTTGATAGTTTCCACTGCTCCATAAGTTGAAAAATCACCCAAGAAAAGCTTACGCATAATTGAATAATTGATGATAAGTTTGTAGATAATATATGAAATCAATAATGCACCTATTACCCTAATTCCTGGAGATGCGAATATTGGGTAATTTTTAATAGTTATTTGTATTGGTTGATGCAAATACATAATGAGCATAGAAGCACTACCAAGTTCGCGTAGGGCATTTCCTATGTAAGATTTATTATGAAGTAGTATCGCCAATTGCTGTGTAATAATAATACCAGACAAAGCTATGATTACATTAAAAAATAATACACCATAAGTAGTATTTTTCATATTAAAATTGAAATATAGCAAAGACCCATTATCTAGTAAAAATGCAGACAGAAATATTATTATTACTAATATTAATGTCCTCGAATTAATTAATAATGATTTAGCTGCCATGTGTCCTAACCAATAAAATGGAAGTGCCATTGCAACTACATTAATATTCCAAGGAAAAATAACATTTTTAAGGAAGTAATAATTAATCATTGCTAAACAATAACAGCCAAGAATAATTTTTATCATCAGCCAATTATTAGAGCCAAACTTTATATAGATCGGGTTATATACCTGCTGCGTAAGAAATAAACAAGTTACAAACCAAAATACACCAAACCAAAGCACCAGATTTGCCCCACCATATAATTGTTTCCAAATTATCATCAATGTATATATGATAATTTGATCTATCGGCAATAACTTTTTTTGCTGCCAACTGTCAATTATCAATGGTAAATACTGAAGTAGAGTAAATAAAAAAAGAAATGAAAAATAGGGTACTAGAAGATGAAATATTTTTCTCTTAAAAAAAGTATAGTAGTCAGTTTTTTCTTTATAGAGATATCCACTGATAAAGAAAAAAAGCGGCATATGAAACCAGTAAATATATTTCGATATCGGGTTGACTATATGTCCTACAACAACTGTAATTATGGCAAGACCTTTCCAACAATCAATCCATTCAATTCTTTCTTTTACTATACGCTCAACTATTTCTAATTTTACCATTTTAATTATTTTTTTACACTACAAAATTAAGACTAATACCATAGACTTTTTTATAAAACAATAAATTTTGTCTCATATATATTATTTTCTAATTAATCTGCACAAAATTGTTATAAGTTGTAAATCATAAGGCTAGCAGTATTTATGATAAAAATCAATTGCTAAAAATCTGCATTAAGATTATTTCTTCCCTTGGATATACTTATTTAGATTATGATAAATTATTGAGGACTTAGCGAAGTACAAATTTCTATACAATTGCAAAAATCCCTTTATTGCAAAGAGACCTAGTAAAGAAGTATTTAGTATTAAATAAACATCTCTCTATTGGCAGAAATTTAAGTCTATAAAATTAAGCATTAAGACCCGACCGCACAAGAAGATTATGCAGGATAGTGGTGAAGCGATTAGCATAAAATTTGACCCCTCAAAACTTTTCAAACACCCTCTTAAGGCGCTAAAAATTGATGATAAAGACGTGACTGAATAATTAGACCTGGGAGCAACGGCGTTGTTGATACTCTCCCCAGTTGGGGCAATACCGTTTTGTTAAGGAATTTCTGCGTTGAGGTGAGCAGGGGAAGCAGGGGTAGATGAGAGGTAGGGGAGAAAAGAGGGTCATTGTTCAGTAATTCTTCTCTCAAGAACAGCTTCTTTTCTTCCCTTGCTCAAGAACAGCCTGCTTCAACAAAGAAATTCCTTAACCGAACGGTATTTACTGCTGGGCCCTACGGCTTTCTCTGATTAAATGATTTAATTAAGCTCCAGCTTGTCTTTTTGATCGGACAAGCTGGAGATACTAATTGCTAATGTTGGTTCAGGACTGCCGATAGCAGGCAAACTCCATTGAAAAAGTAGCCATGCCAGAAGTGAGCGATCGCAATTCTGTAGAATACCCAAACATTCGCGCCAGCGCTACTTCTGCCCGAATCACCGTGTATCCCTGCATTGTCTCGGAACCCAACAACAAACCTCGACGGGAGGATAAGTCACCCTGAACCCTTCCCATAAACTCGTTGGGTGTTTCCACCTCAACAAGCATGATGGGTTCCAGGATGTAGGGTTTTGCATTGGCGATCGCACCTTCAATTGCTTGATGAGATGCTGACCGGAAAGCCAATTCTGAAGAGTCAATTGGGTGATAAGAACCACCATCCAGAACGACTTTCACCCCAGTTACCGGATAGCCTTCCAGCTGTCCTGATTGCATCGCCTCACGGAAACCTTTCTCACACGCCGGGATATATTCTTTGGGAATCGCACCCCCAGCCACTCGATTCTCAAAGACAAACGGCTGATCTGTGGGTTCAATCCATCCAGTAATATGGGCGTACTGACCGGGGCCGCCTGACTGTTTCTTGAATCGGTAGTCAAAAGTAGCTTGTTGCCTAATGGTTTCCCGGTACGCCACGGCAGGATTACCAACGTAAACCTCGGCATTATATTCTCGTTGAATGCGTTCGAGATAGATTTCCAAGTGGAGTTCGCCCATCCCAGAAATCAGAGTTGATCCTGATTCGGGGTCGATACTCAACCGGAAGGTGGGGTCTTCCCTTTGAAAGCGATTGAGTGCTTTGGAAAGGCGATCGCTATCTTCCTGTTTCTTGGGCGTAATTGCCAGCGTAATTACTGGTTCCGGTACAAACATCTTCTCTAGAGATACCAGTGGTTCCCCAGAACAGAATGTATCACCAGAAGCACAATCCACACCCAACAGAGCCACAATATCCCCAGCAACGGCAACTTTTACCTCTTCTCGCTTATTGGCGTGCATTCTCACCAAGCGACCGATTTGCACTCGCTGTTCAGTCCGCGAGTTGTAGACGGTATCGCCAGGTTTGAGCGTCCCAGAGTAAATCCGGGTATACGTCAACTGCCCAAAGGATTCGACAGTGAGTTTAAATGCCAATGCCACCAAAGAAGCATCGGGGTTAGGGTAGACACTCACCAACTCTGCGGTTTTAACCACTTCTCTATCTACGGGAGATGGTAGATAAAGCGCAACTGCATCCAATAAGTTTTGCACTCCTTTATTTTTGAATGCCGAACCCAGCAGTACAGGCGTGAATTCTAGGCTCAAGGTTGCCTGTCGGATGGTTTCCCAAATTAATTCTTTAGGAATTTCCTCACCCGCCAGTAGCATCTCGGTCATCGGTTCTGAGAACAGCGATAAAGTATCGAGCAACTTCTCCCGTGCCTGTTGTGCTTCATCCCTAAGTGATTTGGGAATCGACTTTTTGACGTGATTTTCCCCGTTTTCCCCCTCAAAGTAGTCAGCAGTCATTTCTACCAGGTCAATCACTCCCTGGAATTGGTCTTCACTGCCGATAGGATACTGGAGTAATACTGCATTGAGTTGCAAGCGATCGCGTATTCCTTGTACTACACGAAATGGATCTGCTCCCGTCCGATCCATTTTGTTGATGAATGCCAAACGCGGCACACGGTAGCGCTTCATTTGCCGATCCACCGTAATGGACTGGGACTGCACACCCGCCACAGCACACAGCACCATCACTGCCCCATCCAATACCCGCAGGGCACGTTCCACTTCAATTGTAAAATCTACGTGTCCAGGTGTATCAATCAGGTTGATTTGGGTATCGTGCCACTGGCAGGTGGTAGCAGCAGAAGTGATGGTTATACCATGTAGTTTTTCTTCTGGCATAAAGTCCATCGTTGCACCCTTACCGCCTCCCCGCACTTCCTCAATAGCGTGGATTCTGCCCGTGTAGAAGAGAATTCGCTCTGACAGCGTAGTTTTACCAGAGTCGATGTGGGCAGAGATACCAATATTTCGGATGCGTGTTCGGGGAATCATAAAATTTCCTTTTGTTCAAGCGACAAACAGTCACCAACTGAGTGGTGATATATTTTGTATTATATATGTAGTATAAATAGAAGACAAGGCTGATAATACAGACAAACAGTTCTGACTTTTTACGGTATCTGAAAAACCTCTCTCTAAATCTCTCTCCTTTTAGGAGAGAGACTTTGAATTTTCCCCCTTCCCGCGACGAGTTGGGGGTTAGGGGGTTAGGTTTTTCGTGGGCCTTTCTAGCTGACGCGAAAAGTCAGACAGTTGATATTTGCCCTAGCTGACGTTTAAAATAGATATTCAAGCGGAGGAAATGAAAGCTTGAAATTGATATTGGTAGCTCCCGACTCTTTGTTGTGTGCAGCCTTTGAAGAACATTTTAATTACTTACCCAATGTAGAAATAGTGAATAACTATTTCGAGTGGTTGCCAGATTTTGATTGTATGGTCAGCCCTGCTAACTCTTTCGGAATGATGGATGGTGGCATAGATGCGGCAATTATCCGTTTTTTCGGCCCTTCCTTAATGGCAAGAGTCCAGCAGCGCATTCTTGAGGATTATTTGGGCGAACAGCCTGTGGGAACATCAATGATTGTGGAAACAGGCCATCACAAACATCCTTTTTTGGCTCATACCCCTACGATGCGAGTTCCCATGATTATTGCTGGGACAGATATTCCTTATATAGCGATGTGGGCGATGCTGCTGTCAGTTCGACACCATAATCAACACGTTAGGCAAAAAATTAACACCATTGCCTGTCCTGGATTGGGTACGGGAATAGGACGAGTGCCATATACTGAAGCTGCTAGACAGATGGCATTAGCTTACGATCATTTTCTCTATCCACCTAAATATCTAAATTGTATAGTTGCGGCTGAAAGACAACTTCAGGTATGGGAAGGAGGAGATTTTAGGTAAAGCAGGAGTTACACATTTAAAATCTGAAACCTGGTGCGCTTCGCACATTCCCTCCTAATTTACGCCAACTGCTCCATTTGGGGATATCGCAAGTGGAGCAAGTGGCTTCCCTTAAATGTATAAGAAAAAAATGACTGGTCAAATTAGCGATCAATTAATTTATAAAAGTCAAATATTCTGTATTGCAGGTGTTGATGGTGTAGGATTATTTGAGCCAACGCAACACGGTTTTTCTCCTCAATGGGGTACAACAGCTTGTTGGCGAGGCTATTGTTGTACTTATAAGGTAATAGAAGAGACGCTTTACTTAAAAGAATTAATTATCTCTCTCAGCCTAAAAGAAAAACTTGCAAAACAAGGTAAAGCAAAAGATTTTCTGGGTGTCTTACCTTCTCGTCGAGATACGCCTGTGCCTCATCCTAGCGCTATTTATGATGAACTAAATTATCTTGTTGAATTTACAGGAAGTTTATTAGTAGCCAATAATTTTATTAAGAACCTATATATTCATCTTGGCTTTCAACCTGCTTATAAATATGAGGAAGTTCATGAGCTTATCTTTGAGAGTGGTTATCTGATGCAAAGTATTAACCGCTCCGAAGAAATGGCAGAAATTCGCCAAAAATTTATTCCAGAGTCTAAGTTTTATGACCAATGGCATCTTACATGGAGAGGTAAAGACGGTTCGTAAGTGAGCTAAATAGTAAGATAATCTAAAATTTAAAATCCAAAATTGAATGCCAAATAAACGTTTCTATCACATTGGCTTTGGGCAAGACGATTTAGGTTCATCGCCTCCCAGCATTGCTCTATTATCTGGCGATCCAGAGCGATCGCACCTAATTGCTCAAACTTATTTACAAGATGTACGCGTCTTGTCAGAAAATCGCGGACTCAATAGCTATGTAGGATACTTACCGAATGGTCGCAGCATCTTATCTGCTACTAGTGGTATGGGTGCGCCTTCATTAAGTATTGTTGTCAACGAGTTAATCCAAGTAGGAATCCGGCAAATTATTCGCATTGGAACTTGCGGATCGATTCAATCTTATATACCAGTCGGTAGCGTTGTTATTAGCAGTGCAGCATTATGTCGCCAAGGTGCAGCAAATGACATTGCGCCTGTGGAATATCCAGCCGCAGCCGATCCTTTTCTCACAGTTGCTTTAGTTAAAGCTGCACGAGAATTAAAGATTGAACATTACATCGGAATTACGGCATCAGTTGATACTTTTTACGAAGGACAAGAACGCACTGATTCAGCCAATCCAAATTTAATGCGATCGCTGCATGGCATCACAGAAGAATATCGGCGCTTGAATATCTTGAATTACGAGATGGAATGCGGCACGCTATTTAAAATGGCAGGTGTGTATAATTTTGCTGCTGCTGCTATTTGCGGTGTAGTTGCTTCGCGTACTGATAGTGAAAATATCATTCTAGAACAAAAAGATATCGCCGTTAAAAATGCGATCGCAACTGCTGTAAATGCAGCAGCAAGCTTTGAGTAAGCTACAAATTTATCTTATCCAACTTATTAGTATGTCAGATTGAATCTGCTCTAAGTAGTTTCATCATGTCTTTACCTAATCTTTAATTTACCAATCAGTAATTCTATGTAAGATATATTGAGTAAGATGCGACGATTTCATATTTTTGAGATACATATATAAAAAATTAGCTAATTTAAAACTAAAAAAGTTGTTATAAATGTCTATTTTAGATAGATATAATTTGAATTTTTATATTAAAAAGCTGTTCTTTTAACACCATGTTTTACAGCCACCATGATGAGTTTAGATATTAAAAGTAGTCAAAAAAAATGGAGCGCGGTATAACATGAAGAATGCTTGGAGGCGTTGGATTACAACCGTTAATCTAGCTGCAATTGCACTAATGCCGACGCTGATATTTTTAGCATTCTCTCATCGGGCAACAGCAGACGATCCAGGAGCGTGTTACATGATAACTTCCTCTGGTAAAACCGTTGGATTGGGAAGAATTTGTGGCAATATCATAGCCGCACCTTCAGACAATAAAGTTTTTCGAGTCTCAATCAAACGCCGTTTTGGTGGAACTCCTGTGATTGATGTCACCTTCAACGACAAAAAAACCTTTGAAATGATTGTAGATACAGGTGCTAGTGGAACCATTATCACTCAAGATATGGCGAATACACTTAACCTCCAGGCTACAGGTACAATGCAAGCCCAAATTGCTGATGGTAGTGAAGTAAAATTCTCAACCAGTAAGGTAAAATCTATTGCAGTAGGTGGAGTTACAGCCAATAATCTTCAAGTAGCGATCGCACCAAAAGCCAGCATCGGGCTACTAGGTCACGATTTCTTTGGCAACTATGACATCAGAATTTTGGAGAAAGAGGTGGAATTTCATCACCGCTAATCCTTGCAGCTTGTAACTTCTTGAGGTTTTTATATTGAAATATTAAAAGGAATCTGAGCCAAGGTACTCTGCACTCCTGAAGCAGCTTAAGAGCGTTATAGAATAGAAATAAACCTGACATACATTACGCTGATTCAGCATAATTGCCCATGACCACTTCTAAACGCCAATATCACATTACTACTTTCGGTTGTCAGATGAATAAAGCTGACTCAGAGCGCATGGCTGGCGTTTTGGAAGACATGGGCTTTGAGTGGTGTGAAGATCCGAATCATGCAGATGTGATTCTCTATAATACCTGCACTATTCGGGATAATGCTGAACAAAAGGTATATTCCTATCTTGGCAGACAAGCAAAGCGCAAACACGAGCAACCTGATTTAACCCTCATTGTCGCTGGTTGTGTTGCCCAGCAAGAAGGAGAAGCGCTGTTGCGGCGAGTGCCAGAATTAGACTTGGTAATGGGGCCACAACACGCCAACCGTCTGAAAGATTTGTTGGAGTCAGTATTTGAAGGCAACCAAGTTGTCGCAACCGAGGCAGTTCACATTATTGAAGATATCACCCAGCCGCGACGAGATAGTACAGTGACCGCTTGGGTGAATGTGATTTACGGCTGTAACGAACGCTGTACCTATTGCGTAGTTCCCAATGTGCGTGGTGTCGAACAATCTCGCACGCCGTCAGCTATCCGGGCTGAAATGGCAGAATTAGGACGGCAAGGTTACAAAGAAATTACCCTACTCGGTCAAAATATTGATGCTTACGGTAGAGATTTACCTGGAGTGACACCAGAAGGTCGGCATCTGCACAACTTTACAGATTTGCTTTATTACGTACATGATGTGCCGGGAATTGAAAGGTTAAGATTTGCTACTAGCCATCCCCGTTATTTTACTGAAAGATTAATTCAGGCTTGTGCTGAGTTACCCAAGGTGTGCGAACACTTCCACATTCCCTTTCAATCTGGGGATAACGAACTTTTAAAGGCGATGGCGCGGGGTTATACCCATGAGAAATATCGCCGGATTATCGATACCATTCGGCGGTATATGCCAGATGCCTCGATTAGTGCCGATGTAATTGTCGGTTTTCCTGGGGAAACAGAAGCACAGTTTGAAAATACCCTGAAACTGGTGGAAGATATTGGCTTTGATATGTTGAATACAGCAGCATATTCGCCGCGTCCGGGGACACCAGCCGCTTTGTGGGACAATCAACTGAGTGAAGAAATTAAAAGCGATCGCCTGCAACGGCTCAATCATCTGGGAAACTTAAAAGTAGCAGAGCGATCGCAACGTTACTTTGGACGCATTGAAGAAGTTTTAGTAGAAGACCAAAATCCTAAAGATCCAACCCAGGTAATGGGACGCACTGGCGGTAATCGTTTGACCTTTTTTAGCGGCAACATCAAAGAACTCAAAGGGCAGTTAGTAAAGGTAAAAATTACCGAAGTTCGACCTTTTAGCTTAACCGGCGAACCAGTTGAAGTGAGGCAAACTGTTTTGCACTAAGAAGTATTTGAAGATTATACCCCTGACTTATGATGAAGTTACCGCAAACGATTCCAGTTCTTCTTTTTGGGGCTAGCTTGGCTGTAATTTCCCCTCAACATTGTGCTGCTTTCACCGTTCAAGAAATAGCTATTCTTGCTCAAGCATCAAGGGATTTGCCAATGGTCAAATCGGCTGGACTGTCCCCCGATATGGATGTGCCTTGGTCGAAAGCCGTAAGAATTGTTGACCCTTTTGAAGGGGAGTTGGTTGGAGTTTTCGACCGCAATTCTTTAGGTGGCTATTTGTACCGTGGGGGTTCAACGCAAGTTATTAGTTTGTGGACACCTTCCAGCATTCGAGTACTCGTAACAGTAAATTCGGGTCAAGCAATGTCTTCTTTCTACACCGCAGGTCGTGTGTATCCCAGACCTGACTATCTTAGATTTGTCACGACTAAAAAAGTCGATAAGCTTTTACTCAAGGTCAGAGAAAAAGTTTTTCAGTTAGACGGTTCAACCGGCACATTTGCTGTCAGTCAAGAACTAGCCACTGCTTTGAAAAATGCTCCAGATGAGAACTTAGATATCAGACTAGTTTTAGAAGGAGGTCAAACTGTTGATAGCGAAATTGGTAAAGGGACGGTAAAAGCTTGGCGAAGCATTTATTAAACTATTATATTTTTCAACCAAGTATTTTCTATGTTTAATAAAGGAAAAACCTCTCCTTTCTCATCAAAACTTGACTGATAAAACTTATTTACAGGTTTAATAAGAACGAACATTGTTAGAAGTAAGCCTGATTAATTCTTCAACATTGTTTGAGATTGTATTGCAAATAGTATTTAAAGGTAAGTCATTAGGATCAAAGCCAAAAGGTTCTTCAATTTCTGAACCAATTTGTTCAATACTTAATAATGTAAAACTGACAAAAGCCATTACTATCCCAGTCCACCAATTTAAAAAGCTCACAATTTCCAAAGGTAATATAAGACAAAAAATTAATAACAGTTGTCTTAATTTAATAGTATATATCAAAGGCAATGGCGTTTTTAAAATACGTTCGCAACCGCCTAAAATATCTACTAACTCATTTACACAATTATGTAAAGTAGTTAGTTGATAGACATTTAGGCAATTTCGGTCATGCTGATACTGCAAGTAATCTCCTATCCAATAAGCAATTTGTAGTGGAGGATGATCGCTATCTTGGAGGTATAAATATTGTTTTTCAGACATTAATGATGCCAACTGAGTGTCTAAAGGCCCCGATCTAAGATGTAACTTCATTGCAACTGCAAAAGCAGTCACTAACCGAAGCATTGCTTCTTTTTCTAATTTATCTTGTGGTGTCTTCTCTTTAACTATTATCGCAATTCCACGAGTTAAGTTACGCGATGTATTAACTAAAGCTCCCCATAGTTGACGACCTTCCCAAAATCTATCATGGGCTGTATTCGTCCGAAAGACTAATAGTAATGTAAAGCCAATATTAAAGCTTAAAACAGCATTGGTAAGAATATTGCTAGAATCTGAAAATGCTATTGGTAATCCTAAATGAGCTAAAAATGATATGAAAGTACCATATATAGTACAAAAAATTACCCAAGGAAGAATAATAGAGATAATTGACCTTTCAAGCCGAAGAGTTACTTGAAGCCAGTTCAGCTTTTCGCCTTTGTAAAGATGATACTTTTCTCTTAAAGAGTTTTTAGAATTATTTTGAAAATAGTTAGGTTGTTTCATGTTGTTAAGGTTTGAGGATTACATCAATTAGCAAACTAACTTTTTTAGCTAAATATATCTTGCTTAAGGAAGATGTATACACGATGTAGGTTTTCATATAGTCACCATAATGGAACTATAATAAACATAAATTATAGTAGTTCTAACATTGAAATTTATTTCTGTGAACTATCTTTAGGTAGGGAAATTCAATACTGTCTTCCAATTCTTCACCAAAAACCTGATTTTCTGCTTATATTGATTAAAGGTTGTGGTATTTCGCTGCTTTATGAGATAATTAGACAAGATTTTCAGCTATTTATAATAAATATTTAATTTTTCTTACCGACAGAGCGATGTCTACGACAGACTACGCCTAAACATCTTGGGTTAATAGCAGTGTAGCGAATGTGTAACTCTTAAGCTATCAAAGGAAATAAACCCAATTAAATTTGATATTAAGCCAGGAAGTTACCCAATTTTAGATGTCCATTTTGAGGAAAACCATTATTGGGTGAAGAGTTATGCAAATCCTTTTTAAAAGGACAAAACTATATGATTACTAGATGATTTAGTTGAAACTTATTTTAATAAAGATTTATCAACAGTATTTACACAACTTGGCATTGAAAGTATCAAAGTTACTGAAATCAATCGGCAAATTCTCAAAAAATTAATCTTCGCTCAATAGTTACTAGAGTCTGTTGGAGGTAAAAGCGATCTTGCTATCAATAAAGCTGATAATATTAAAACTATTAAGGCGCGATCGCATTAGTCAGGCTACATATCAGCAGGCAATCCTAACAGTGCAGATAGAGACAGAGGAATATTTGACGCGATCGAATTATTTCAATCAATTATTGCAGGTCGCAGTACTGTTAATGGTAATAGATGAGTTTAATCTTTAAACTCCCCTCAATCAGATAGTGAGTTAAAAAATTTATAGTTTCTGTCCTGCATAAATCGATCGTACTTCGCCGTTACGTCGGACGACTGCTTCGCCATTACTGACATCTACTAGTGTCCAACCGCTGGAGCCGATACTTTCACCCATATTGATGCGGCGAGTCACGCCATCAATTTTAAACAAAGCGGCAGATTTGTTGCCCAACTCTAGCAATCCCTCTAAGGTATTACTCGGAGCAACTGCGATCGCCGTTGCCGGATATACTTGTTCTTGGGTAATAGTTGGTTCTGACTCTGGTGCCAGTGCAGCACGCAATGGAACTACTGGTAATGCAGGCAGAGGTTTGGGTGTTTGGCGCACGGTAATGGGTGCAGTTTTGGCTGCCACCGGTTTTAGTTCGGCTCGTACAGCCGCAGCTAACATATTGACAGTTACAGGCTTGGCAGCTTGTCGCACTGTATTCAGGGCAGTTTTGACAACATTAGGTTGAGATACCCGTAACGCGCTGGCAACTTGTGGTAAAAGTGTGGGAGTCCCCGGAATGGCTGGAAGGGCGTAGCGCATTGGTGACGGCGCTTGATAAACGGGGACATAGATGCGCTCAACAACGCTTCCAGAACGATTAGGGGCTGGTGGTGTATTATTAGCTAGAAGTGGAAGTGCTGGTAGATTACCAGTTGCTTGCTGGCGACCAAAGGCTATTTGGTTAGTATTTGCCTGACTGGAGAATCCTGGATTGAAAGATTTTTGATTGCTTTTTGCTCCTTGCTTATCTATAACAGCCAGCGATTGGAGCATATAGTCAACTAACTCTGCCTCAATTTCTGTTTTTACGGGCAACCGTGACTGCGATTGCGGCAATAGAAGCGCTGACTCAGGCAATTTGTTATTTAAAAGATATACGACTCCAGACTGCACCAAGTAGATCGTACTAGCGATCGCCACGCCTAAAGTTGTTCCTACAATCAGCAGTTTGCCCAAAACCGAACTAGTTTTTTGACGCTTTCTACTAACTGGTTTAACAGTAGAGGTGTCAAATACAACGGTACTCAATTGCTTGTGCCGATCTTGAGCAACTGACTGTACTCCTTGGTTCAGAGTAATCTGTGGTATCATAACTGTTTGCAGAGGCACGTATTCTGGAGGCGATTGGCGTTGAGCTTGGGCGGAAACTCCAGCAACAGAGTGGCTCGATCTGTTCTGACTACTGTGCCTAACAGTTTGAGAAGGCAGATTACCACTAGCATCCAGAATGTAGTCGATATCGGCAAAGAGTTCATCCATTAGGCCATCAGCATAGTTTTCTATCGACCAAGGCTCGTTGGTGATTAAGTCTTCTGATGGTTCTGGTACTATGAGACGGGTGCTGGCTTCTTGTAACATAGACGTTCTGGGTTGTTGCTTGGACGAGGAAACGCCACTTCTACTGACTTGAAAGTGCTGAGTGCTGAGTGCTGAGTGCTGAGTAAAAATACCAGTTCCCAGTTTCCAGTCCCCAGTCCCTCTTTCATACTTGGTGGTGAAACTTGTTTCATTGAGACTGCCTGAAAATTAGGATTATCAGAGGAGGCAGTAGGTTGAGGGCAGTTATTACTGAAGTAAATAAGTATGAATAAAAACTTCAGATTTGGGTAATTACCCTGTTTAAAAAGAAGAATTGTATTGAGATGTATCGGGCGAGAAACAAACAGAGGAGCCGCTTTGCCTCCGGTCTTTCGCCAATCCTATGCAGTTGTGCGTGGGTTACTCCTGCGTGGTTGTTGAGCGTAGTCGAAACACTGCCTCCTGAATAATGAAACATCCAATCCCCCATCTAATTGAGATAAGTTGATTGAGTGTTGGTATTAAACTCAACTTGCATCTGGGGATTGTTGATGATGCCACTACTAATCTTTATGTCATCTATCATACCAATCTCTCTCCCTACTACTATACTCAGTCTTTATCAAGCTTGTGTTAAGCTAACGCTGGAAACTCTGACTGGCTCTTGCTTCTACGCAATTCTAGATATAATAATAAGGCGTTAATATCCGCTGGGTTTACACCACCTATACGTGCAGCTTGACCAAGGGTAAGTGGTTTTATGTGAGTCAGCTTTTCCCGTGCCTCTTTAGAAAGAGTATCAATTGTTGTGTAGTCTAAATCCCCAGGTAACTGGCGGTGCGCTTGGCGGGCAATTTGGTCAATTTGATTTTGTTGCCTTGCGAGATAGCCAGAATACTTGATGTCAATTTCTGCGCCTTCTTTCTCGGCCCGGTTGAGGTTGGGGTTTCCCAGTCCGAACCTGTCGAGATCGACGTAATGTAATCCTGGACGCCGCAACAAGTCGTTGAGGGTAATCGAACCTTTAATTGCTTGTTGGGTATCAGATGCGATCGCTATTCCAATTTCATCATGTTCTTTAACTCGTGTGGCTTGCAGTCTTTGTTTTTCTGTGGTGATATTACCCTGTTTTTGGGTAAACATATCCCAGCGGCGATCGTCAATTAAACCAATCTCCCTTCCCAAGGGTGTCAGACGTTGGTCGGCATTGTCAGAACGCAATAGCAATCGGTACTCTGACCTACTTGTAAGCATCCGGTAAGGTTCCCGTAGGTCTTTTGTACACAGGTCATCAACTAGCGTCCCAATGTAACTTTGCTCGCGGGCAAACACAATCATTTCTTGAGAGCGAACAAATCGAGCGGCATTAATTCCCGCCACCAGCCCTTGAGCAGCAGCTTCTTCATAACCTGTGGTGCCGTTAATCTGCCCAGCACAAAACAGCCCCGCAATCTTTTTAGTCATTAGTGTGGGGTAACACTGAGTTGCTGGTAAATAGTCATATTCCACTGCATAAGCGGGACGCAGCATCACACATTTTTCCAAACCAGGGAGAGTCCGCAACATTTGCAGTTGCAAATTTTCTGGCAACCCTGTAGAAAACCCTTGGATATACAGTTCGGGTATATCCCTTCCTTCTGGTTCAATAAAGATTTGGTGGCTTTCCTTGTCGGCAAACCGCACAATCTTATCTTCGATACTGGGACAATAGCGCGGCCCTTTGGCTTCCACCCAACCACCATAAACTGGCGACAGGTGTAAATTTTCTTGAATCAGGCGATGGGTTTCGGCGGTTGTGCGGGTGATGTAGCAAGGCATCTGTTCCCGTTCTATCCACACATCTGGGTCAAAGCTAAACCAGCGCACATCTTCATCTCCTGGCTGGATGAGCATTTTACTATAATCTACCGATCGCTTATCTACCCGCGCCGGAGTTCCAGTTTTAAGTCTGCCGGTTTCAAATCCCAAGCGATTTAGGGTTTGTGTCAATCCTTCAGCCGCAAATTCCCCAGCACGTCCGGCTGGCATTGATTTGTTACCAACCCAAATTTTGCCTCCCAGGAAGGTGCCGGTTGTCAAGATGACTGCTTTACATTGGAACCCGACACCAAAATATGTTTCAACGCCGATGACTTCATTGTTAGCGCCCAGCACCAAATCTGTTGCCATACTTTCGCGGATTGTCAAGTTTTCTTGATTCTCAACAACATTTTTCATCACCGCTGCATATTCGCGCTTGTCTGTCTGGGCGCGTAATGCCCAAACAGCAGGCCCCCGTGAAGAGTTGAGGATACGTTTTTGCAAGTAGGTGCGGTCTGCTACTTTACCAATTTCCCCGCCGAGTGCATCTACCTCATGAGTCAACTGAGATTTAGCCGGGCCACCTACTGCTGGGTTACAAGGTTGCCAAGCGATTTTATCCAAGTTGAGCGTCAATAGCAGGGTACGACAACCGAGGCGTGCAGAGGCGAGAGCTGCTTCGCAACCGGAGTGACCTGCACCGACGACTATGACATCAAAAGCGTCTTGGAATTCAACGGAATTGTGCATGGTCATACTTACAGGATCGGCAAGCTTAGAGTTCTTTTCAATTTTAACTGTTCCAGTGGTTTCATGGATGTAACTTTCTGATAAAAAAGTTATCAAACTTACTAGTACTCAATTAAAAGCAAGGTTCCATTTTTTAAGTTTAGTAATAAGTGAAAAATCTCATCTTTTTAAAATTTGTGACAATATTCCGGTTTTTCGTTCGCAGTTATTGTTCAGAGCGTTAACCCAGCACAAATTAATTTACAACTGGTATATATTAGATGTTTTATCGAATTTGAATTTAACGATAGTTCAGTGTCGATAAACTATCTGCAACTTTAATTCATCAATAATCAATATTACCAAAAAAAGTATTAACTTTATTCTCGATCGCTAATTAATTATTTAGAATGAAACTTACCCTCAGAAATCAAAGAAATATTACTAGGTTTATTAAAAAGACAAGTTTCATCAGTATCGTTATATTGATGATTTTTGTATTAGTCGCTAGCAATGAGATTACCCACCACAAAGTTGCTATAACTGCTCAACCATTACAACAATGCTTGATTAATAATTCATTACCTTGTATAGACATCTCTAAAAATACAAGCTCGCAACCATTTATTCCCGATCCCAAATTAGATGCTAAACAGCGTTTTTTATCTGCGATCGCTAGAAAATTGCCTACAATTCCCCAGCTTGGTACTTATGAATATACTTTGCTACGAAGCTATGGTGCAGTATTCGTAAATCCCGATATTCAAATTAAACTACCGCCAAAAAATATCTTTGTTAATGAACAAGAAACCCAAGAGTTTCAAGCTACTTTAACAATGGGTCATGTTGATGGCACTAACGACTGTTATTTACAAAAATCGGCGGCTGATGCTTTAAATAAAGCGCGAGTACAACAACAAATTCCGCTAAAATCTGGTTATGGCTCTGGTGATTGCACTCGCACTTTCAACACGAATTTAAGATTTTGGCACAAGTATGCTAACGATCGAGTTTTAGCAAAAGTTCAACAAGGTAAAGAAACAAAAATTCTCGGTTTAGTTGCCCCTCCCGGAACTTCACAACATCTCTGGGGATTAGCCATTGATTTACGCGTAGGTAGTAAAGAGCAAAGAAAAGCTCTTAATCAAAATGGTTGGTTTCAAACTGTAGAAAACGATGTTCCACATTGGACTTATGTGGGTTTATCTGAAGATAATTTATCTTTGTATGGTTTTAAAAAACAAGCTATTAGAGGCATTACTTATTGGATCACGCCGCTTTAATTGTTCAATAGTATGAAAACTTGGGAATACTAAACTTAAATCTGTATTGTCAGGGATTTAGCTATGCCAAATGAAGCTGCTAACCAGGAGCAAGACTTTCTAATTGATTTATTGAGAGCAACTTATCAAAATCAGGAAGTATATCCAATTCTGCAACATAACTTAAGTAAACTCAACGATGATTTAGCTTTAAAGTTGCGAAAATGGGTAAGCGATCGCTTTGCTAAAGAACCTGCCATTGCTATTAATTTAGCTAGAGTCATTATCAAACTGAGTACCATTATTCAAGAGTTTGAACAAGGGAACATTGCTAGTAATTTAGAAATTGCGATCGCAGGTTATGAAACAGTTTTACAAGTGTGTACGCGTGAAGCTTTTCCCAAAGAATGTGATATCGTTCAGCAAGCTTTAGTAACAGCTTATCAGCAACGCCAGTATATTCTCTCCAGAACCATTGGGGAACTTCGGGAGCAGACTGTCCAAACCCAGAGTCAGATTAATACATTAACTGAGCAGTTACAAGAAGAATTACAACAAGCAAAATTACAAGTTAATGACTTAACAACAACAATTACGGAGTTAAAACAGGAAACGAGTAGTTCAGAGTCAGTGCCAGAAATAACGTCTTTAATTGCTGAGTTAAAAGAGTTAAAGCAGCGTCAGATTCGTGTAGAGCAGTTTACTTCCACGGCTCATACTTCACCTAATATTGGGCAGTTCAATACAGCTATTTTTTATGATATTGAAAATTTAACAATGGGTAGAAGCAACCCTAACCTAAATTTTTCTCTTAAACAAATTCAAACAAATCTAGAAAATACTAACTTAGTTAATAAAATTGCTATCCAATGTGCTTATGCCGACTGGAGTGATTCTCGATTAAGGCTACTCAAGAATGAAATTCAAGAACTTGGCATCGAAGCAATTCAAATTTTTGATTACAGCCATAAACGGAATGCAGCAGATATGCAACTAGCCATTGATGTTATGGAATTAGCCCAGAGTCGTCCTACGTTGCAAGTTTTCGTTATTGTATCAGGCGATGGTGCATTTGCCGCTTTAGCTAAAAAGCTCCATGAGTATGGAAAAACTGTAATTGGATGTGCTTACGAAGGACAAATTAATCGTATTCTCAAGTCTGTTTGCGATCGCTTTATACCTATACCTGCTCCCCAGGTAAAAATAGTGGATATTCCAACTAATGAAGTAATTAGCGAGAGTTCATTAAATGATGATATTTTAGTAGTAACGAAGAAAGCTTTAGAGGAATTGAAGCAGAATATTGAGCAATTAAGTCAGTTGAAACAAGGTGGTATTCCTATATCTCAAATTCATAAAATATTGAGAGAGAAAATTCCAGCCTTTGACCAAAAAAGAGAAAAGCATGTTGAAAAACTGACAACTTTTTTGAAAAAAATTATTGAAGGAACAAATATTTGTTTATCGATTGAGAACAATAAATTAATTTTGAGAGAAACGTTAACTATAGGCTATAATGGCTCATCAAATAAAACTTTGAATAGTGATAGCTCTTATTTAATGACTAAAGTGCTTACTACAAACTCAGTTAATCAGTCATAATCCCGCTTGGCACTTTTTTATCCTTAGCTCCGTTCTTCAACTCTTGCAAAAGTACTTTTTACAAGAGTTGAAGAAAGAGTATGCTATTGACGACTGTTATTCATTAACAATCGTAAAGCCTTCATAATCAACGACTCCGCTCACAGCATTTGGTAAATTAACGTTACCAAGTAAGGTGGCGGTTGCAAAGCCAGCGCCATTAGTACCTGTGGCACTACCTAAACCTAGACCTGATGCAGCAAGTTCATCTTGGTAGCCTGTGATCTCATAGACAGCGCCAGTTTCCAGCCAACCCAGCAATCTTTGAGAACCGAAGTTAGTAAATGACAACCCAGAATCTGCGTTGACATTCAGAGCTTGTCCTGAAGGAGTTCTTAGAGTAATCGGTGCAGATAGTTCACCAGTGAGTAGATCGACTTTGTAAAGCTGGTTTCCATCTCCATCATTAGTCCTGAAATCGCTAGCAAGAGCGCGAGTTCTACCAGGATTGAGATTGTCGATAGCTAATCCATCGGCAAATTTTCCAGGATTGGTAGGTTGAGTTCCTTGTCTTTGTGCAGTAGTAGTAGGTGCGCCAAAGCCGTCTACAAGGCTAATAGTTCCAGGGGTAGCTGTAGTAATTTTATAAAGAGAGCTTCCTACTGGCCCATTTGCGGGATTCGGATTCCCTGAAATGTTGTATAGAACAATTGGTTGAGCAGCTACTGAATAGTCACGTCCAAAGTCAGCACCTGACTCAAATCCAAAACGACGTAGGTCAGATGATGTACGGGTTGGTGAGGTCGTGGCTGGAGCAAAAGGCTGATCTACATTATTAACGACAGTAACAGTTGGATCGATTGGTGTTGTAGCACCAGTAACGCGTGCTTCGTTAACCGCACCTACCCTTCCGGTACGAGGGTTAGTTCCCAAACCTTCTAAATCGGCGGTAGTAGCAGTAGCTGGAAGATTGACTGTACCTACTCTTGTAGGAGTAATAGAACCTCCAGGCCCAGAAGGGATCGAAAAGCGGTAAACGTCAAGCTGCTTGCCATTACTAGCGTTGCCGTCGCGGTCTTCTCCAATGGTATAGCCGTAAAGAGCCATGAGAATTTTCCCCTTATTCAAACTGTAAAACGTTTGGGAACACTCCAAATATGCAAACTGCTACCTGACTAAAAGCTAGTACAATACAAACAAAGCTAACTTTCCCAGGCTGAAAATTTAGATTAGTCTGCGTTATCTTACTTTGCTTATATAGCCGAGAAGTTTGCAAAACTGAAATAATACTAAATTTTTGACTGTAAACAGGTTAGGACAACTTAACTCAAGATTGTTGTAATTACTATTTGCTCAATCTGTAAAAGTAGGAAGTGTGAGAACTTTATGTCGGAGGTATAAATCTCAAAACTACATTTATTTACACACACTTACACACATTTTTTTGGAACAGATTATTTCCAAATTTAATTACAATTAACCAAAAATTAAGTATCTTTAATTTACAATTTGAAGTCAAAAGCTTAGGTTATAACCTTTATTTGAAGTTCTCTTAGTAACAGTATATTTGACTAATGTTAAGAAAATTTTTTCTAATCATTAAGGTTTAATAGCACCTTGGTTAAGATTTAGTAGTTGCTGAGTAGTTTCACTCGACAATCTACTTTTTAGATGGGAGCATCCCAAATGCGCAAGTTTATTTTTATACGGAATTTTGGCTGAGAATAATAATGAAATAATGATCCGCCTTCGCGTTCTACCAATTCACAAAAAATATGATATAGATGCAAACCATAAAACCTATGCTAATTCTCACTTTCTTAATGCGTGAATTTTGAATTTTGAATTGGTATTAGCGTCTCCCCTTGGGAGAAGGACGTCAAGAGCGCCAAGGAAAGAGGTTTTTACAGGGTTTTTGTATCAGTCCTGTATCTTTTGGCAAAATTGGTATGCTCCCTTTTATATTGTTTAAACAAAGTAAAAATAATTGGGACACATAAATATAGAAGTAGATTTTCTGTTTCTGAAACTGTTATTGATTAACTGTGATTTTGCATAAACTAATTAATTTTATAGCTATTAAAAGATTTTTGCTGACAAGGCGATCGCTTTGAAAATCTTCATTTTGAAATACCTGAAGCAGCAATAATTAAATAATAGTTTAAAGGCAATACAAAAAATAAAGTTTCATGTTTTACCTTTTCCCTTTCTCCTGATTATTCCAAAAACCTCATATTTTTTTGCCAGAACTAAATCAAACTTTTGCTAAAGCGGAAACGCACAGCATAAAGCCGGAGACGTTTCCACTACTCCGGACTTTTCTTCATATATTGCAACCTAGATACAATTCAATTGCTGCTCTAGTTTCAGTTACCCTGAAAGTGGATTTATTATTATTTCACTTCGCTGGGTTCAAATTTAGTTACCTTACCTTTCTTAATCGCTACAATCACATCGTAATGCGAACAGTAAGCAAATGTGACATCATTAGCTTTGTTATAAAGGTTTACTACATGACCTGCACCGCCTACCTGGATACCGATTGGTTCCAAGTCACCAAAGAAGAAACGACGCAGTTGATCGCCACTACCAATTTGACCCTTACTCTTAGTAAGCAAGTCTAATTTTTGTGCTACAGACATTTCTTCGGCTGCTGATGCTTGCACTAATGACGGATTGATCGCCTTTAATGGTACGTCCCAAACTGTGAAAAAACCAACCAAGGCTACACTTGTAAGTAAGGGTGCGAGTTTCATTTATTACTTCTCTTCTTTGTTTTATCCTGAACATCCCAAGCATCTCAGGTGGCAGTGAGAGCTTATTGAAACTAAGCCACTATTTTCATGAATTTATCCTTTGAGAAAATTTAGTCAATTCTCAGCATTTTCTCAGCTAATCATGGCTGCTCAAAGTCACAGGAGAACTTAAGTATTTTCTCAACAAAACCTCATTTTGAAGTGCGTAAGGATAACTTAATATGATGAGCAATGCTTTCATTGCAGTGATGTTATTGTGACTAGAGCCAAAAGACTACATCGCCAAATCCATAGAATTTCGGGACAAACATATCTCTGGCTAGCAATGCTAATTTTTGGAGCATCTAGTGCTGTTACTCGGAAGCTAACAGAAATTGGCACTCAACATTTGATCGGCAACCGCAATCCGATTTCTTTATGTAATGTTTTATTCGTGGGAAACCTTTGCGCTTTGATACTTCTGATCCTAATCTATGGGCGGCAGTGGAACAAAGCTAATTTGAAACAACTCTCAAGGAAAGATTGGGTCAGTCTAACAGCAGTAGCTATTTTATCAGGAGCGTTAGCCCCTGGCTTAATTTTCCAGGCATTGGCACTCACAGGGGTGAACAATGTCATCTTGGTGGGACGTTTGGAACCGCCTCTAACTTTGGCTTTATCAGTCTGGTTATTGAAAGAACGAGTAAATATTTGGGAATTTATTGGTGCGATCGCAGCTTTTGTTGGCGTTATCCTAACTATTATCCTTCAACCTCCAACAGAAACCATGATAAACATGGGAGGTTTCAGTTTAGGTATAGGGGAACTTTTAGCCGCAGCTGCATCTGTGGCCATAGCCGCTTCTACGATTATTAGCAAGAAACACCTTTCGCAGATTCCTTTGGGAATCTATAGCATCTTTCGGACTGCACTAGGAACTGTAATCTTTTTCTTTATTGCTTTAGTCCTCTATGGCAAGGATCATTTCGCTGATGTTCTCTCACCATTCTTGTGGCAGTGGATGTTTCTCTATGGCGGGTTGATTGTGGTGGTAGGCCAGTCTTTTTGGGTTAAAGGCTTGAAAACTTCCACTGTATCTACAGCTTCCTTAATTAGCTCATTTGGCCCAATCGTAGGAATTATAGCAGCCTATTTAATTTTGGGTGAAGCCCCTACTCAAGCTCAATATATTGGCGGTAGCTTGATTTTAGGAGGTATATTCTTGAGCCAAGTTGGTACCAGGCGTCAGACTGCTAGCGGCAAGGTAAATTCTACTCCAGCAAAGCAACAGGTAGAAACTGGTATGGGATTCAAAGGGATTTAAAAGATAAAAATTCTAGATCGCTAAAGACGTGATTTATCGCCGTCAAGACAATGTCGCGTCTTTTGTCTTGACGGCGATTTATCGCGTCTGAATATTGTAGAGACGGCGCATCGCGTCTCTTACCTTAACCGAACAGTATTGCAAGTAAACCACCCATCCCAAATAAATGAAACCCTGGCGGTATATAAATTACAAATTACAAATACAAATTACGAATTCTGCACAGAGGTACTAGTATGTCAAAATAAAAATACCCGATACATCAAGGTGAGCGATCGCTCCCAAAGCTAGATTAAAGGATTGACCTGAGCAATGGCAGACCCAACCAATCACAATCAAGCGGGAGAAGTAGCTCCCAGCACTGTTGACAAGCAAGCTCCCAGTGTAGCTGAAGAACACGCTCCTAGTACAGACTCACCCGAAGCCACAGATATTCCTACTGCCAACGCGCCAGATCCTAAAGCCGCAAACCCCGAAGATAATCCCAATGCTGCCAAACCAGCTGCTGCATCACCCAAGCGAGAAAAACCCGCCGCCGCAGCTAAAGCCGCAAAAGCAGAAAAACCCGCCGACGACGACGCAACAGAAGAAAAACCCGCCGCTAAAGCCCCTAAAAAGGAAAAAGCCCCAGCTGTTGAAAATAAGCCATTTGTAGAGTTCATTGAGCAAGACTACTTGCCAGCTTTACAAAAAGCGATCGCTCAAAAAGGTGTAAAAGATTTACAGGTGTCTTTTGCCAAGCAGAAGATGCCAATCACTGGCTTTGAATCCGCCGAAGAATGCTGGCAAATTATTGGCAGTTGGTCAGAAATCGGTAAGCGGCAGTTTAACCTGTACTTCCCCGATGAAGATATTCAAGGAAAAAAGGGATTTTCTTGTAATGAAGGTAAAAAACCTAGCACTCTTGAGTCATTCTTAATCGATGAGCGCAAAATTACCCTCGATTTGTTGGTATATGGCTTAGTTCAGCGCTTGGACGGTCAAAAGTGGTTAGGTAGAAATTAGTCATTGGTCATTGGTCATTGGTCATTGGTCATTGGTCATTGGTCATTGGTCATTGGTCATTAGTCATTAGTCATTAGTCATTAGTTATTAGTTATTGGTTTTTAACAAATGACAAATAACAAATGACAAAGAACAAATGACAAAGGACAAATGACAAAAGACAAATGACAAATGACTAATAACAATTAAAGCTCGTGGAAATGGTAAGTAACGGCTCCAGTATTGGGGTCGTTATCAATTTTTACATAACCTGATTTGTACATCTCTTTGAGACTAGCTTCCACTTCAGCAAAGCTGGCTCCTGTAAACTTTACGCCTTGAGTGACAGTTAAAATACCACCCTTGTTTTCCGCCGCTTCAATCAGTTTCATCATGAGTTGGTTGCCTGTTGGTTGGTGGACTTGAGAAGCAACTACTACTTGATTCAACGGCACACCAAAGGGAGATACACCCGCTTTTAATCTCAAGTTATGTTCGTATTCGTCAACTATGTTGGGGATAAAGAACAAATCCACGAACTGCCCTATACCAAACACACCACCAGTCAACAGCCATAACAAACCAGTTCCGATCTTGCCATTGTAGAAACGCTGCAATCCTCCTACCCCAATAAATCCGACTGCACACAAGATATAAGAGACAAGAAGTCGGTCTTTATGCTGCTGATTGTTTTCAAGATTCATCTTGTTTTCAACCCTTTGGATTTACTCTATTGTTTAAGATGGTTTTTCGGACTGTTTTTTATACCAAGTGCTAATAGCTAGACTTACATCTTGCACCAGTTGCTTTCTAACAATTTTCATCATAGACACTGCTGTTCTGATTTGAAGTTGTGGGCATTGTCTAATCTAAAATTATTGAAAAAGGTGCAAAAAATAACTAAAGTACTTAGATTTTTCAGTAATTATACTACTCATGAATTGTTAATTTTAAGCTATCTAATGTATTAATAGAACCCCATAAATTTATTGTAGTAACAACCAGAGAAAATTACTGAGATAGTAGTGCTTTGAAAATCAAGAGGTAAGTGCTACTCCACTTCAACGAGATAATGCTGCTTGCTGAACTATATTTATTTGACTACCAATCCGCGATTTTTGATTCCGCAAATATGGAATGATTGTTGCAACTCTTAATGTTTTGCTTAGAAATTTCTCACCCGCACCTTGGTAGACTGAACTTTATACAATTGGATTATTGTGGGCTGTTACGGTTTGCCAGAGGATTTCTGGTGAGGCAGTCCGGTCTTCTCCCAAAAAAGAGAGACTAGCGCCAACGGGGTTTCCCCATGAGGAACTGCCGTTACCGTGGCGGTAGAGACGTAGGAACGTCACCCGAAAGGTCTACTTAAGATAATAAAGACGAAAGAGAAATCAAGACATGGTAGATTCCCTCAAAAAACCAGGCTTTGAAGAAATCCGGCCAGGGATTAAAGTCCCGGCAAAAGAAACCCTGTTAACACCTCGGTTTTATACTACCGATTTTGATGAAATGGCCCGGATGGATATCTCCGTCAATGAAGACGAGTTACAAGCCATTCTCGAAGAGTTCCGCACTGACTACAACCGCCACCACTTTGTTCGGGATGCCGAGTTTGAACAATCCTGGGATCATATTGACGGGGAAACTCGCAAGTTGTTCGTTGAATTTCTAGAACGTTCTTGTACGGCAGAGTTTTCTGGCTTTTTGCTGTATAAAGAACTTGGTCGTCGCTTGAAAGGCAAAAACCCCGTCTTAGCAGAGTGTTTTAACCTGATGTCACGGGATGAAGCGCGTCACGCTGGCTTTTTGAACAAAGCTTTGTCGGACTTTAATCTGTCCCTAGATTTAGGGTTTTTGACTAAGAGTCGCAGCTATACCTTCTTTAAACCGAAATTCATCTTCTACGCTACTTATCTTTCTGAGAAGATCGGTTATTGGCGCTACATCACCATTTATCGCCATTTAGAAGCACATCCTGAAGACCGGGTTTATCCAATCTTCCGGTTCTTTGAAAACTGGTGTCAGGATGAAAACCGTCACGGCGATTTCTTTGATGCGGTCATGAAATCCCAGCCGCAAATGTTGAATGATTGGAAAGCACGGCTGTGGAGTCGGTTCTTCCTGTTGTCGGTATTTGCGACCATGTATCTCAATGACATCCAACGCAAGGACTTTTATGCCACCCTGGGATTGGATGCGCGAGAATACGATATCCATGTAATTAAGAAGACCAACGAAAACGCAGGTCGGGTATTCCCACTGATGCTGGATGTCGAGAATCCAGAGTTTTATGAACGGTTGGATGTTTGTATAAGCAATAATGAGAAGTTGGGTGCGATCGCTAACTCTAGTACTCCCAAATTCCTGCAAATCTTCCAAAAACTGCCGCTTTACATCTCCAACGGCTGGCAGTTATTGCGGCTGTACCTCATGAAACCGATTGATACTGTTTCTGCTCAAGGGGCAGTTCGTTAATTTATAAAAGCTTTGTGAAAACTTTGGTGGTTCTGCTGGTTGCAGAGCCACTTTTTTTGTCCTTTTTCAAAGCCAATGATTACTGATATGTCAACCAATTATTAGTGCGATCGCTAATTTGCTGGCAGGCAAAAATCGGATCTGATGAAAAAATTAGTTTAAGATAAACTATGACCAAAAATCCCCGCTTAATTACATAGTTCCAGTTTTGGGTAGTTTTACTCTGTACAATTTATATCAATACAAATAGATTAAAAAGGTAGTTACTATTTTAGTGTTTGTGATGTTAAAAAATAATTTTACAGATTTTTTAGGGTATATTTTTGACAATTCGGACGTTAGAAAAAATGTAATAGAAATAACTATTAAATATAAAAATGAACCAAAGTTAGGATTAGCAAAGATTAAAGACATCGCTAAGATCGAGAACTATAATATTACCGAAGAAGAGATAACAGCAATTACAGTTGACTTTTTAAAACTCAAATACGAACCAGGAAATATTATCACCACTTATAGAAAAGAAGATAATGACCCCTTAGAGAGTCAGGTCAGGATATCAAAAACTTTTGATCAACTCGATTGTGAGGTTTTAGAAAGTTTAGATCAAGATTTTATCAAAAATTTATACTTACTTGATGTAGGTAATTTTTTTGGCTTAGACTTCAATAAAAAGACTTTCCCATCTTCATCTGTTCAAGCTGCCAACTAACACTATAAGATATAAGCGTTAATTATTAATCTACGTTGAAACCCGTATTCCTTGGTAGAGATGCGGGTTTTCCATTGATAACCAATGCTGAACACCCAACATCTAAAAACTGGCAACTACGCAGCTATAAGCAATGTAGCCACCATGTGACAAAATGAGGATTTTGCCCTGACAGAGGTGAAAGGTAAATCTTTGCATTTATCATGGGTAGTTTGATCTTATCAATTGACCTCTTCTAGAGTGAATCCCACTCTTGCTTGCTCCTGGTAGATTAGTGAGTATTGATAGGTCTTTTTTGTAAAATAAGGGTGATTGTAAGGTGACGTAGTACATTTGAATTGAAAGTGTTAGTGTGATCGCCTTTCTTATCACTCCTATAAAAGTATTCCCAAATAAGTACCAGCCTGTAACACTCATGACTTGTTCACAGGTGCAATGGCATCGGTAATGAATAAAAATAAATCAGAATAATTTTTTATGAAGCTTCAACCTCTGCGAAACGCGCAATGGGCAGACCAAAATATTCCTGAGTCAATGAATTTTACTTTTTACTCAGCAATATTTTGGTGAGAAAGGTTTTCGTGAGTTTCTACGGATATAACAGAAGCCGACATTAGGATACACTGGCTTTTGAATACACCGGAAGTTCATCAGCGACTTAGTTTGTCGCTTCTGGTGACTTCCTTCCTAGTATCCTATTGCTTTTGGCTGTATGAAACTTACTCCAATCTACGGTAAGTCTCTCTGAAGAAGGTTTTTAGCATCTAAAACGACTGCCACTGTTTTGAGGCTATAGCCTTAGAATATTTACAAGCTTTACTTACGAATTAGCTCTCTCTAGATAAAAGTACCATTTTTGCTGTGTAAGCTGACATTCTACCTGTTTCATCTAGATTTGTGTAGCTTATTAACAAATCAACGGATTCATTAATATTAAGCCTGCTTTACTATTTAGTTTCTTAGCCCGACCTATTAGACAGCTAGAGTGTTCATTTCACTTTGTTCAATAGCTTTTAGCCCTTATCGCTCCCATGCTGACCCATCACCGCAAGCCCGTGTGCTTATCACTTATTTCCACTGACCTACCGATCTGGTCTGTTGTCGAAACTGCCGCGACATTGTATCAAAAAGATACCAATCGATTCCATTTACTGATGACCGCACCGCCTTTAATTAGCTGCGAAGTAGAGAGTGTCATAAGTCCAGAAGACACACTTCCCCAAAGTAAGAGCAAAGCTTATGCCCCTAACAGTCCTAGAATTTTATGGCTGGAGATTTCCCCTTATCGAGTCATCATGACTATGCAAGGTAACGCTCAAGTGAGTTATCGTCACTTTTGGGAACAGGGCGTTTATGGCATTAGTCGCTATTGGTTGCCAACTGAGTCATTGCAACCTAACGATCCGATTCGTTTACGAAATTTTACTCGTAGCTTAACTCTCAGCGGACATCCTTTGCCAGAAAATTTGCGGCTGGAATATGAATTGTGGGCGGAAAAAGTCCAATTAGGATGCTACATACTGAATTTGGAAATTAAACATTGATAGGTGTGGGGAGTGAAGAAGATAACAGGGTACAGCTTACAGGGTATAGATTATTCCCTATCACCTGCACCTGTCACCTCTCCCCTAATCTCAATGCCCAATCTTTCTTAACCAAAATAACTGGGTTGGTTTCCTGGTTTCCATTTAATATTGCAACCAACACTCGGCTTTTGCTCACTTGTAACAGGTTTACCCGCTAGCACTGCTTCAATAGCTGCGCGTAAATCTGCACCTGTTACAGGTTTACCGTTACTGGGGCGGCTATCATCTAATTGTCCCCGGTACACAAGTTGGCGTTGATCATCAAATATAAAAAAATCTGGTGTGCAAGCTGCTGTATAAGCCTTCGCCGTTTCTTGGCTCTCGTCGTAGCATAAGGTGAAATTAAACCCTTGTTCTGTAACAAATGCTTGTAACGACTCTGGCGCATCATCTGGGTAATTTTTTGCATCGTTAGCACTAATAGCAACGATCGCTAAATCACTTGTAAAATAATCTCTTCCTAACTGCACTAATTCGTTTTGGACGTGTTTTACAAACGGGCAATGCCGACAAATAAACATTACCAACAGTGCTTTTTTATCTGCAAAGGTAGAAAGTGAAGTTGCTTTTCCAGATACTACTTCCGGTAGATTAAAATCTGGCGCTTTAGTGCCTAGCGGCAACATAGTTGAAGCAGTTAAAGCCATAGTTCACCCAATATTTTTACGCTGATAATTAACGGTTTTTGTTATCAGTATATTTTCACTCTAGCACTAAGTTTTCCATAAAATAAGAGACGGTAAATTTACCGTCTCTGATGATTTTTTGAGAGTTATGTTAAATAAATTAGTTTTTACAGACTTGCCAAAACACCAACAATACCGTGTCCTGTGAATACTTCTAATGCTATCAGAGAGACAAAACCAATCATTGCTAAACGACCGTTGAGCATTTCTGCATAAGGAGTAAAACCAGTGCGATCGCCTTGCTCATCTATATATACTTTTGGCTCGATCGCAAAGTTGTTCAGTTTGCCTTGGTCGTCAATGATAGCAGTGCTTGTACGCATGGGGTTTTTCCTGTCTTCTGTTTATGTAAATAACTGTAACAAAATTATTAATATTTGTAAAGTATATTCATCTAATCGACTAGAAGTCCAAGCCAGAGAAGAGATATGATGATGAATCGAGTTCAAAGCCATGTCTAAGTACTCTGTCTAAGCAATCCCAGTCACCAATCCATTCCCCAACAGCTAATGCATCGATTTCGAGTAGAGGTTATTGCCAAAACACCAAATCCGCAGCAGGTGATTTATGCCGCGATGCACCAGGACTATACCGATGGGTTCGTGTTTGATGAGCGCGACTCCTGGCCCTCGGAATCACAAAGCGGCGAAGTTATTGTTAAGCGGCTTTTAGCGGGTGAGAGGGGACACTATGGGCCTTTAGAGCATCCCCAGATTGTTTTTAATTGTGGCTACTTTCCCCACAGTGTGATGCAGCAGGCGCGGACTCATCGCGTTTCTGTATCATTTGATGTACAATCTTTTAGGTATACAGGCAACCAATTTATTGACGTAGTAGAAGGTAAGAAAGACATAGAAGATGTTTTTTATCTACGTCCTGTTGGTTATTACACTGATAGGCAAGGTAAAAAGTATCACTATTCACTAGAGCAACGAGCAGCAGATTTGGAGTGGTGTTTAGAAGCAGCTAAACGATATAAAGCTGATTTTGAAGCGGGAATGTCTGAAGAACACGCTAGAGGTAAAGTGCCTTTTGACTATCGCCAGCATTTTGTAGTTAGTTTCAATTTAAGGTCTTTCTTACATTTTTGTGACCTGAGAAATAAGAAAGATGCTCAACTGGAAATTCAAAAGTTGTGTGAAATGATGTGGCCTCATTTTGAAGATTGGGCACCTGCGATCGCACACTGGTATGAAAAGCAGCGTCTAGGTAAAGCCAGGTTAGCACCTTAGATAATGGCTGAAAGTTGACACAATTTGCGGTAGGATAAGCCGAAGCGATTATCCTCGGAGTTATTGGGTTTGATTTCGGGCGATCGCATCTATTTTTTTTGATGAACAAAACTGTCGATATTAGCACTAAAAAATTAATCAGCCTTGCACCAAATAATTGGGCAAAATGGGTAACAGGAATTCCCGACATTGTTACAGGCGAAATCTTAAATACAGAATTCCAATGGATTAGCCGACAAAGCGATGTTGTAATTCAGGCTGAAAGTCCCCAATATGGGAAATTTCTCATCCTCAATGAGTTACAATTACGCCACACATCAGAAATGCCGCGTCGGATGCGTGCTTATGCGGCTCTTGCGGAAGAGAAATATAAACTACAAACCTACCCTGTACTGATTAACATTCTCAAAATCAGCAACAGTGAAATACCTACAAGCTTTGCATCAAATTTTATCGGTTTAAGAGCAATTCAAGATTACCGCGTAATCAATCTCTGGGAAGTTGATGTAAATATTGCTTTTGAGACGCCGTTACCGTCGCTGCTTCCCTTTGTACCAATTCTTAAAGGCGGAGAAAACGAGTCTACAATTAGGGAAGCATTGCGAATGCTACGTGCTGATGAGCAATTAAATCAACTTGAGACAGTTCTGGCATTTTTTGCAACCTTTGTATTAGAAAGTACTTTAGTTCAGGAAATCATGAGGTGGGATATGACAGTCTTAAGAGAGTCACCTTGGTATCAAGAAATTTTACGTGAGGGGCAAGCACGAGGAGAAGCAGAAGGAGAAGCACGAGGAGAAGCAAGAGGAGAAGTACGTGGAATAATCTCTAGTATCGAAACAAGTTTAGAGGCGAAATTTGGCAGCGATGGTTTGGAGTTGATGTCGCAAATTTCGCAAATTTCTGACTTAGAGCAATTGAAAGAGATTTTACGCAGGATTGTTGTAGCAAATACAATTCAAGAGTTACAGAATGTTTTGTAGGATAAAGCGATCGCACCAACTCCTGCCTGAGAGCTAGAATATGATGAAAGTTTAGACTATAAAATTTTCGAGTTATTACACTTAAAATTTTAATGAATGTCTGCAAGAGATATTTTCCATAATTTAGTTAGATTGGCTTTGCAAAAAGATGGCTGGACAATTACACACGATCCACTGTCTATTGATTTAGCAGATGGACAATTGCAAATTGATCTGGGTGCAGAACGGTTAATCGCTGCCCAAAAACAAGACGAAATAATTGCTATAGAAATCAAGAGTTTTGTTGCTCCTTCTGCAATTTAAGAATTTCATACAGCTTTAGGACAATGTTTAAATTATCGAGTTGCACTAAAACTAAAAGAACCAGAGCGAGTTCTCTATTTAGCAGTTCCGCTAGCAACTTATGAAGATTTTTTCTCACGGCAATTGCCACAACTGAGTATTCATGAATATCAATTGAAACTGCTAGTATTTGACCCGGAAAATGAGGTAATTGTACAATGGATAAACTAGCAAAGTATAGACAAATCATCCAGCAAGTTTTGACAATTCATGCTCAGATTAAACCTGCCTATGGTGAAATCGAACGACAAACTATTTTTGATGTGCAACAAAATCATTATCAAGTTGTGAATACGGGGTGGGAAAATCGCCGTCGAGTTTATGGCTGTTTAATTCATCTAGATATTCGAGATGGTAAGATTTTGATTCAGTATGATGGGACTGAGATTGGCGTGGCTAATGAATTAATAGAGTATGGTATTCCTAAGCAAGATATAGTGCTGGCTTATCAGCCTCCTTATATGCGAAAGCTGACAGAATTTGCAGTGGGATAAAGCAAGCGATCGCACTTTGATTTTTGGGTATGATTTAGAGCGATCGCACAATAGTTAGCAAAGCAGGATCTAAGTAAGGCAAGATTAGTTTCTTGTCACTTAGACTTTAGCTAGAGTTACAATCTCTAGCTGATCCTGATATTTCCCCTGTCTTGCTTCATAACTAATAGCGCAGGGTTCGCCTTCTAAAAATAGCAATTGCACCACTCCTTCATGAGCGTAAATGCGACAGTCTGCGCTAGAAGAATTGGAAAATTCTAAAGTTAAATGACCTCGCCATGCAGCCTCAGCAGGCGTTAGGTTTGCTATTATGCCACAACGTGCATACGTGGATTTTCCAATACAAATTACAGTAATATTCTCAGGAACCTCTAGTTTTTCTAGAGCAACCCCAAGTCCATAGGAATGAGCAGGTAAAATAAAATAACTGCCATTAGCATCGGTATGCAGTGCTGTTGGCTCCAGATTTTGAGGATTAAAGTTTTTGGGATCGACCACAGTTCCGGGAATGTGACGAAAAATGCGGAACTCGGCCGAAGAAAGGCGTATATCGTAGCCATAAGAAGATAAACCGTAGCTAATTACATGTTTAACTGCTGCCGATCCATCTTTTTGCACTTTTCGGATTAAACTTGGCTCAAAGGGTGAAATTAAACCCTGTTGAGCCATTTCAGTAATCCAGATATCGTTTTTAATCACAACTTCACAGCTAATTCAAACGGAATTACTAGGATATCCTGAATTGAGTCTTTTGTTTAAGGTCGATAACTCCGACGGATTTCTGTAATTTGATCTGCTACATCTAAGAGGGATTTTGGCATCTCTGGCCCTGTGAGAATAATATCGACGTGGGGAGGGCGTTTTGCCAAAAACGCTAAAACTTCTGTTTCAGGAATTAAACCAAAGTTAATCGCTAAACTTAACTCATCTAACACCACGAGAGAATACTTACTCGCACACACAACTTGTTGTGTATACTGCCACAGCTTTTGTAAGGCTTGATTTTCTGTATCGTCTAAATGTGGTGTATCGATACAACGAGGCAAATCACACCGAATCCAATCTAAATTTTGTCCTAATTGTATAGGTCGATCTTGTCCTTGGCGGATACCTCCTTTGAGAAACTGTACTATTAATACTGGGGTTCCTTGTCCAGCTATTCTCAGTGATTGAGCCATCACGCTCGTAAAAAAGTTACGATGTGAGCTAGTGAAAACTTGTACTAGACCTTCAACTGGATATGGTAGAGTTAGGGTTGAATTGATACTTTGAGTTTCTAGCTGGGCAACCATAAAGTTAAGTTCAAAAAAATACAATAAGTAAAGGGTTATTACTGGCAGTAAAACTGACAAATTTGCCTGTATAATCAATCTGTTTTTCACAGGTATGGTGGATTTGGCAAATTGCATTCTTAGTCAACACTAGGTTTGTATTGAAGTCAAGAGTTCTGCTTGATTTACAGCAGATTTCAGGTAAATGAAGTACATAGACAAAACCCGAAAGCCTGTAGAGACTTTGCATATAACGTCTCTAGATGTAGTTTATAAAACCGCTAACTGCTGTAAGTTTTCGTCTTTTCTCTGTAATGAGTTGTAAAAATGAAAACATAAAATTTTTAATTCCAATTATTTAAAAAAGCTAGGCACAACGCCTAAAAATCGCTAAATGTTAAATTTGTCGGTTGTTTGGGCAAAACAAACTTAGCTAGTAGTGAATTTGACAGGATGAGGAGTAAATCGTTGTGAGATTGGTGATTCTGGGAGGTTCAGGATCGGGGAAAAGCACTCAAGCACAGAGGCTTTGCAGATACTTTGATATTCCTCTGATTTCCACAGGTGAGATTTTACGAGAAGCAATATCTGGCAATCAGCCCCTGCCGGAATTTCGATGGTTGGAAGCCGATCCCCGGACTTCTCTTTCGGTTTACGCTAGCTTGAGTGAACTAGGCTACCACGCACGACCCTACATGCAAAAAGGGGAGTTAGTTCCAGACGAAATGATCATTGAATTGATCCGAATTCGCCTCAGACAACCAGATATTAACTGCGATTGGGTGTTAGAAGGCTATCCCCGTACTGCCTTCCAAGCTGAAGAATTAGATTTTTTATTGGATGATTTAGGGCAAAAGTTAGATTGGGCAATTTATCTCCAAGTCCCGGAAGCAGTTATGGTTAGTCGATCCTTGGGGCGATCGCTACCAGATGACCAACCAGAAATCGTGCAGCGCCGTGTAGAATTATTCTACGATCGCACCATTCCCATCCTAGAATATTACGACCGTCGTCGCTGCCTGTTGACCATCAACGGCGACCAGTCACCAGAGATGGTACAGCAAAATATTTTGACTCTGCTTTCAGTTCCTTAGAAGAGGAAGGGGGCAGGGGAGCAGGGGAAGCAAGGGGACAAGGGGACAAGGTGACAAAAGTTTAGAACTTACAACAAGTCTTTCCCCTTGTCCCCAATTCTCCTTGTCTCCAAGTCCTCTTTCCAATGCCCAATGCCCAATGCCCAATGCCCAATGCCCAATAACACTAAGGTAATCTTAAGGCAGTATTGTAAAACTTGAGGCAACTCCAATGGCTTGGCAGCGTCCTGACGGTCGTCTTGCTTACGAACTACGTCCGATTAGCTTTCACCCCAGTTTCACCCGCTTTGCCCCCGGTTCTGTTCTCGCAAGATGCGGTGATACTCAGGTACTTTGTACCGTTAGCGTTAATAAGGGAGTTCCGAAGTTTCTTGAAGGAACTGGTAAAGGCTGGTTAACTGCTGAGTACCGAATGTTACCATCTGCTACCCAAAAACGCCAAGAAAGGGAATTATTGAAATTATCTGGACGGACGCAAGAAATTCAACGTCTAATTGGACGTAGCTTACGCGCCGCAGTGGATTTTGAGGCACTGGGAGAACGCACGCTGACTGTGGATGCTGATGTGTTGCAAGCAGATGCCGGAACTCGGACAACAGCTATTACAGGCTCGTTTGTGGCGTTGGCTCATGCAATTTCCAAATTGTTGCAAGAAGGCGTGTTGGAGCGATCGCCTTTGTGTGGACAGGTAGCGGCAGTTTCCGTAGGATTACTGGAGAAAGAGCCATTTTTGGATCTAAATTATATCGAAGATGTGGCTGCAACAGTAGATTTTAATGTGGTGATGAATCAACATCTGGGAATCATTGAAGTCCAAGGAACAGCCGAAGAAGGCAGCTTTAGCCGCACTCAGTTGGATCAACTGCTAGATGTTGCCCAAAAAGGAATTCAGGAATTGTTAATTGCCCAACGTGAAGCGATCCCTGACTGGGAAACATTGTTTAAGATTAATTAGTTTTATTAATTTTTAATAAGAATTAATAAACGTATCCTTTGTGGCGTAAATCAACAAAGTATCAAGTAACTGGATGTAAATAAAAATAATCATGAGAGTGGTTAGTAGTTAGTACGACTCACTACTGACGACTTACCGTTGAAGCTGATAAGGAGGGTCTAAATTTTTCAAGCTTACTCAATCCATGATGTTAAATGTTTCAAAAGTTAAAAAGGGGGATTGTAATAAGTTCGGTATTGTATTGCCAGAAGCCAGCAATATCATGATGAAGCCATGAACAAAACTGTTGAAGTTCTACCGGATCAGCCGGCGCTGGTTACACGAGCGCTAGAATTAATTCTGTCCAAGTTAGAAACTGCCATTGAGCAACGGGGGCAGTTTACTATCGCCTTATCTGGCGGCAGTACACCTAAACCGTTATACGAAGCGATCGCTACTCAAAAACTGCCTTGGGATAAAATTCATATATTCTGGGGAGATGAGCGTTACGTACCACCAGATCACCCCGATAGCAATGAACTGATGACGCGTCGTGCGTGGCTAGATCGTGTTGACATCCCAGCGGCTAACATTCACCCCGTACCAACTTTAGAAGCCAATCCAGAACTGGCTGCTGCCAAGTATGAACAACATCTCAAAAAATTTTTCGATTCTTCTGGGGTCGAGTTTCCCCCCTTGGATGTAGTATTACTAGGAATGGGTGATGATGCACATACTGCGTCTTTGTTTCCCCATACCGAGGCTCTGAAAGTACGCGATCGCCTAGTTACCGTGGGTAATAAAGACGGAAACCCCAGGATAAGTTTCACATACCCCTTCATCAACTCTGCTCGTAGCGTGATTTTTCTGGTTGCTGGTGCTAATAAACGACCAGCTTTAGCGCAAGTCTTTGCACCTGTAGCCGATGACTTCACTTACCCATCCCGTTTAATTCAGCCCCAAGGAGAACTTTGGTGGCTGCTGGATGCGGCAGCAGGTTTGGAACTTCAACACTAAACTTGGGAATTGGGCATGGGGCATTGGGCATGGGGCATTGGGCATTGGAAAGAGGACTTGGAGACAAGGAGAATTGAGGACAAGGGGAAAGACTTGTTGTAAGTTCTAAACTTTTGTCACCTTGTCACCTTGTCCCCTTGTCCCCTTGCTTCCCCTGCTCCCCTTCCCCGTGTAAGAGTGTCCAATTTATTGTTCAATTAGCAGTAATTGCTAGAATCTAAAGCTAGGGCCGCCCTCTGCTTGCCAGTCCTAACTATATTTATGATGATCTTGAACAAAGGCTAAATATCGATGATCGTCTGCCCTAATTGCAATCATCCCAACCCTGATGGCGCTGTCCAATGTGAAGCTTGTTATACACCATTACCTGCGACTACTAATTGTCCCAGTTGTGGGGCAACTGTGCAGGCAGATGCTGCATTCTGTGGTCAATGTGGCTATAACCTTCACTCCGCAGGTGTTCCACACGTTCATCCCGCAGTAGCTACAACAGTTACTCCCGATATTCCCGTGGAAGTACCACCGTTAGTTCCACCCGATCCACTGTTAGAACTTTTACAACCAGATGCCTTGGGAGTGGGTGGTTCGACTAACTCTCATCCTCCCGAATCATCTTTACCACCAACAGAGATGGCAGTTCCCCCAGAACCTGTGCCACAGGTACCTGTTGCAAAAAGCAGTCCTCCAGAGCCAGCGTCATCCGTTGTAGGTCAACCCGTAGTCTCTGGACAAAGTAGTATTCCGACTCCACCACCAGTGGAACCAGTACCAGCCTCCCAAGCCGAAGTACCCCCGCCAGCAGCACCAGCACCAACTGCAACTGCTGCCAGAACGCAATTGCAGCAGGTTACAGCGCGGTTACTCCACGTTCAAAGCGATCGCTTAATTGAATTGCCGCAAAATTTCTCTGTGATTCATATCGGCAAGCCTAATGACCGGATTCCTCCAGATATAGATGTTTCAGGATTTCCTAATTCCGAAATTGTCTCGCGGATTCATGCAGATATTCGCGTTGAGGGAGATGCCCATTATGTAGAGGATGTGGGAAGTTCTAATGGCACTTACATTAATAATTTGCCACTTTTACCAGGGAACCGTCATCGCTTGCGACCAGGCGATCGCATCAGCTTGGGTAAAGGAGACTTAATGACATTCCTGTTTCAACTTGCTTAACTGATTAGCACTCAATTGTGACATCCGGTCTAAGTATTTTCTGCTCATCCTCCGATATCTATTTTGGAGGATAAACACTTGAACCGTATCATACAAGCGACGGATGGCTATGTTGTTCTTGATAGCGCCATAGTTTACAGCCGTCGCTTTGAGGTGCGAATTGTTGCATTCCTCAGTAACCCTAATACCTCAATAATTACATTAGGATAGATGAAAATATACTGTCAATATTAAATTGAAGGAATAATCTATAATCTAAAATCCCAAATTGAATGCCCCATGAATTAATCGGGATAATCTTAATTCCAAAATCTAAAATCTAAAATCTAAAATTGAGTAACCTATGAGCAAATCAAATAAAAATTTTGAAACCTTGCTGACAAAAGAAGCCCCGTTAGTTGTTGAACGTATGGGGCTAACCTGGCTAGTTGCAGCAGCGATCGCAACTGCTTTGTTGTGGCAAGTACCAGGAGGAGATTATATCTTATACCCATTTACAATTTTGGCAACTTGGTTTCATGAAATGGGTCACGGCTTAATGGCACTGCTATTAGGGGGACAGTTTCAGAAGTTGCAGATTTTTAGCAATGGTTCTGGTGTCGCAACTTATGGCCTCCGGTCGTCATTGGGGCCAATTGGCCCAGCAATCATCGCCGCAGCTGGGCCAATGGGGCCGCCTCTTGCCGGTGCAGCTTTGATTCTGGCTTCCCGCAGTTTTACAGCAGCAACCCTGTGTTTAAAAATTTTAGGCAGTTTTTTGCTGTTGTCCACATTAATTTGGGTGCGTTCCTGGTTTGGATTGGTTGCAATTCCCTTACTAGGTTTAATAATCTTGGGTATTTCCCTGAAAGCACCTCGCTGGGCGCAAGGGTTTGTCATTCAATTTCTGGGCGTACAAGCTTGTGTAAGTACGTACCATCAACTTGATTATCTATTTAGTAGTTCTGCTGGCCCCCTTGGAATTTCTGATACAGCGCAAATGCAGCGATATTTGCTTTTACCTTACTGGTTTTGGGGCGGGTTAATGGCGATCGCATCTCTGGTGATTTTAATCCAAAGTCTCCGCGTTGCTTATCGTTCGGAGTAACGAGTTAGAAGCACCATCAAAAGGCGATTGAATCTTTAACTCAAAGAATTACCGAACATCAAGAACATATTAGACTGGAATCAGAAAAGAGTTTTGCTGACGAAGGTCTAATTAAGCATTTGGAAAAAGAGATTCGTGCTTTTGACAAGGCAATCCAACAAGCACGTAAAAGATTGGGACAATAACTAAAATATGCAGATTAGCGATCGCCCTCTTGCAGTCACCAATTCAACCTTCAGTACCTTAATTGCTGAATTAGGTACAGAATGCCTAAAAGTACAAGCCTTGATTAACCAGTTACAGTTAACTAGTTTAACTGCTAACCAACAAGCTGAAATTCTAGCAGAACTCCTAGCTGCTGCGGTTCATCTGTATAATCATTGTGACGAAGATTTTCAAACGCTAATTACTGAAGAAATGGAAAATTTGCCTGATGATGAGGATTAAAGAAGAATTCCGAAGTTAGGAGTCAGAATTAAGAGTTTTTATCAGTATAATAGCCTGGATATTGTTAAAAAATTCGCCGCTAATAACTCTTGCCTTCGCGGTTTGATACTCTAAACATGTCCACCCAACCCATAATTCAAAGCATATACACCGATGGTGCTTGCACCGGTAATCCTGGCCCTGGCGGTTGGGGTGTTGTCGTCTACTTCAGCGACGGCTCAATCCACGAAATGGGCGATGCATCCCCTCATACCACTAATAATAAAATGGAGATGCAAGCTGCGATCGCCGCCCTTCAATTTCTGCAAACATCTCAACAAGCCCAACCCATCACCCTTCATACCGATAGCGAATACCTGATTAACTGTGTTACCAAGTGGGTGAAAGGCTGGAAAAACAAAGGCTGGAAAAAGTCAGATGGTAAACCCGTCCAAAACCAAGACCTTTTAGAAACCTTAGATGAACTCAATACCCAACAAGTAAAATGGCAATACGTTCGGGGACATTCTGGTAACATAGGTAACGAACGTTGTGATGCGATCGCTCGCAGTTATGCCAGTGGCAAAATCCCTTCGCTACAACAATTATCTTTCACAGATTTTCATAAATCTTTACCTTCCCAAAATCAACTAAATGTAGCAAAAGTAGCTGATTATGAAAAAAACTCTCGAATAATTAACCAAAATCCCCAACAAATCAGTACTTTTGCACCAGAAATAACCTTTATGGAACCATTAACTGGGCCAACTGCGGCCGTGACCAATGAAAAACCGCCAGAAATGAGGGTTTCGCAACTCCGCAGCTTGGTCGAAACTCTGCGTATAGCTGACGAAATTTCTGAAAAAGGCTACTTAATCACCAGTTCTGAGTTAGCAGACTTGATGGATGTCCACGCCAGCGCTGTCACCAGTCGTGGAGATCAATGGCGCTGGCGAAATTGGATAGTGTCACGGGTACGCCGTGAAGGAAATCAAATTCTTTGGGAATTGGAACGCGGGGATCAAGTAGGAGGTGAAGAGGAGTAGGGAGTGAGCAGGGGAAGCAGGGGAAGCAAGGGGACAAGGGGACAAGGGGACAAGGTGACAAGGTGACAAAAGTTTAGAACTTACAACAAGTCTTTCCCCTTGTCCCCAATTCTCCTTGTCTCCAAGTCCTCTTTCCAATGCCCAACGCCCAATGCCCAATGCCCCACTATATATACTTGCGTCCTCGCCACTCGCGCGGGGTATGGAATGCAAATAAAAAGATTCGTAGCACAGCTAAGGGATCGGCTAAAGGGGAAAGCCAAAATAACCACCTACCTTTAGCGTTTGTGCGATCGTAAGAAGGTGCGATCGCTATTAGCATCGCAAAGCGAATCACCAGCAGGAATAAATTCAGTCCCAGCAGCAGGAGTGGGGGAATAGGTACAGACGCGATTAATCGCGTCTGTAGCAAGTAGGAGAGAGTAGGAGAAATCAACAAAAAAGTCAGGACAATTAAAAAGGGTAGACCTTGAACAGATGCGAGTAGCCATAAATCTCCCCACAACTGAGAGCGAGAAGTTGCATCTTTAAGATCGAGACTCCGCCCCCATTCTTTCCACGTCTCCATCGCCCCTTCATACATCCTTACCTTTAATACCTTTGCGCCATCTAAAAAGCCGACCTTATAACCTTGGATAGCAATATTGCGTGCCAACGTGACATCATCACAAAAAGAACTCTTGGCACTGCTATAACCACCTACAGCAGCTAAAACAGAGCGACGACACAAAAAACACTGCCCATTTGCCATTACCCGTTCTGGTTGCTCTGTATTGATCCCCGCTGGATCAAATCGGTAAAGCAAAGTCATCAACAAAGCCGGTTGTAGCCAGCACTCCCCAGGATATTTGAGAATAAATTGGGGTGAAAGAGAAACCAAATCGTAGCCCTGTACTTCAGCCGTCTTCACCAAACCACTAACTAAACCAGGATGCGGTTGGATATCAGCATCCAGCCCCAAGAACCACTGACTAGCCTCTGAACTATATAGAAAACCGTTATGCAATGCCCAAGGACGCCCCACCCAACCAGAGGGTAAGGGATCATCTGTCATCAGGCGAAAGCGGGGATCTTTCTGCTGTGAGGCTTTGACTAAATCGGGGGTGCCATCACTCGATTTACTGTCTACAACCATAATTTCCCGAACTTCATAACTTTGCTGACTTAAACCAGCCAACAGAGGGCTAATGCGAAGCGCCTCGTTCAGTGTGGGAACAACGACGCTAACCTTACCCAAAAGCTCAGGTGTCGGTTGTTGGGGTTCTATTGGAGGATGGCGTCTTGGGCCTTTTAATAGGCGCGAAAACAGAATCGCCGTTGCTGGTACTTGGATAAGTAGCAATAAAAGAGAGATAGCGCTTTCTGCTATCAAAGCGTTGTCATTAGTCATTAGTCATTAGTCATTAGTCATTAGTCATTAGTCATTGGGCATTGGGCATTGGAAAGAAGACTTGGAGACAAGGAGAATTGGGGACAAGGGGAAAGACTTGTTGTAAGTTCTAAACTTTTGTCACCTTGTCACCTTGTCCCCTTGTCCCCTTGTTCCCTTGTCCCCTTGTCCCCTGCTCCCCTGCTCCCCTGCCCCTCTACTTTCCACTCCCTAATTTCTAGACTTATTTCAAGGCAACTTCAACCTTTGCTACTGATACTTCTTTGGTTACTGGTTCAACAGTAACTTGAGCAGGTGTGGTTGAACTCCTTGACCACAGCACCATAGCCGGAATTATACCTAACAATAAGCCAAGTAACACAGGGATAAAGAATCCAGCGGCCAAACTGAGTCCAGCGGCGAATGCAAAGTTAGTTAAATAAACGACTAAAGGCAGATTTAGTTGCGATCGCTCTAATTTAATCGAGGTATTTCGCCACAATAATCCTGCCACACTCATAAACAGAGCGCTAGTACCAAACCAACCTATATAGTTCTGGTAAGGTGTTCCAAAGAAAGCTCCTGGTTGTTCCCAATACCAGAAGGGCAGAGAAGTTTGACTCATAGCCGGTTCAAGGGCAAAGTCCCAGCAAGTGAAGAGCAAAGCCCCAACGGCTATCGCAGCAATATGGCGACCCCAACTGGGTTTTTGAGCCACTTTCAAACCAGTTCTTGCAATTAAGTAAGACGACAGCCCAACATAAAACCAAGATAAAGGAATTGTAAAAGGAACTAGCCCCGCAATCTTATAACCCAAGCCACTCAGGTAGCTATAATCACCAAATGGAAACCCTGTACTAGTTCCCAGTAGTTCACTTCCCAAAGAGATAAACATAGACGGTAGCATAAATGCTAGCCAAGTTCCTAATCCCAAAGTCCGGTAGGCATAAATAGAGACAGCTACTGTCCCTAAGATGATATCTACTACACCGCCGCCAGCCATACTTAACTGTACAGCAGTTTCTCCTACCTGCGATAAGTTGAAAATTATTTCGGCATTGGGTACTACCAGTAGCATCCCTACCAGTCCAAAGGCTTTTGACGCGATATGACCAATGAGGCATACGCGTTCAGCAATAATAAGTTGTTTCATGATAATTCCTTAACAAGATGTGACACGCGGCTACTCGGCTGCTAACAGTTTACAAATCTTTAACTACTTTGTACCGCAATTCTCGACAAACTTGTTTAGCTTTCTTGTGAATAGCATAAAAGTCTATTGATTGAAGTTATAAAATATGATGCTAAACCTACTAGTTTAAGCCATATATTCAAAATCTACATAATTTTATCTGTAAGAACTTCTGGTTTCTTATCTCACTAATACCCGTATCGGAAAAAACTCCTTTGATACTGGGATATGCTTAAGGAAGGACAATTATCATAAACTAAGCAAATCCTCAAGCAAAATAAAGTCTTGAGTTAGTAAACTTATTTATGCGATAAGACCTTAACCCTGTACTAAAAATATAAACCCATGTCAATTTTGAAAAGAGTTCCTTGGGTGTCCCTAGCACTAGTACTGCTGAGTTACAGTACTTTGGGCTGGGTAATATCAGAAACACGTGCTCCTATATTTGTGTGGGTGGCAACTGTAATTGCTATCTTGCTTTTAATCATAACGTTGACCGCTCCTTGGCCAAGGATGACATATTACTACAGTATTTTCCTGCAATCAAATACCAGGGCTTTTGCTGTTGCCGTCTTAGCAGCGTTCTTATTCTTTATTATGATTGCCTGGTTTCGGATATTTCTTGATACTTTACTCATCATTTCAGCGACTATATTAGTCAGGATAGACTTTCAAAGAGCTGGTCTTAAGGAAGGGTTAGCTTTTTCGACTGCCTCGATCTTTTCATTGGGAGGTTTAGCTTTGGGTGCGCTAATTTACAAGTTCATATATTCCCAAATTCTGTTAACGTGATGAAGTATACCCGAAAAAGCAAGCTATGCCTGGGTTGGGTTACGCCAATCCTTTAGAAGCAGTATTATTTACCTACAATTGCCTTTGTAGCTCAAATTCCCGACTTTTTAATAAGTTGGGAATTTTGTTTTGTTCAATACTTACTTGGGTTCAAAATGCAGGCTGTTCAAACAGCAGTAGAGATAGGAAAAAATCCATAATAAAAATGGATACCCAACTAGTAACAACTGCTTTTGTTGCCGATTCCCCTACTTCCTTTGCTCCCCCTTTCGTAGTTAAACCCCAACTACAGCCAATGACAGCAACCAGCACTCCAAAAATAAACCCTTTTAGCAAAATAATAAACAAATCTGATGGTTATAAAAAATTTCTGACTGATTCTAAAAATGTTTCGGGAATAATTTGGTAAAACTTTGATGCGGCAAAAACTCCGCCAGTGATGCCTGTAACTAAAGCCAAAATCGTCATCAAAGGCACCATCAAACAACAAGCAATTACTCTAGGAAGTACTAGATAATCAATTGGATCGGTTTTGAGCATATAAAGTGCATCAATTTGTTCGGTGACTCGCATTGCACCTATTTCCGCTGCAAAAGCAGAACCTACTTGTCCCGCCATAATACTAGCGGTCAAAATTGGAGCTAATTCTCTACAAAAAGCTAAGGCAAAAGCACCTCCCACTGCATCAACAGCGCCAAATCGCACTAATTCTCTCGCTGTTTGAATAGTAAAAATCATTCCGGCAAAACCGCTGACAAGGAGAACTGGAGAGATAGAACCTGGCCCAGCGGTAACAAGATGTTGCAAAATCTTGCGATAGTAGGTTTTCCCTTGGAGTAAATGTAGCCATACTTGACCAAAGAGCAGTATTGCTGCAAAACAGCGTGTAATCCCAGATTGTTCAAATTTTGTTTTTGGTTGCAATTTTATCGTCCTTACGACTGACTTTTTTGCACATTTGTTGTTATATCAATTTTCCAAAATCAGACTACAGATACAAATGGTGGGAACCCAGCCAGATGTAATCTGACTTTCTCAATTAACTCATGCTTTGTGTGTTATGGGGTTGCAATCTCTCGTCCGTCAAACTAGGAAAAGTAATTGAATCAACTCAAAGGGTTGAAAAATCTAATAATATTTCCAAATAATGTTAAAAAATTTTTTATGAGCAGGATTCAATACATAATATTTATGTTGCTATTAATACTAACTTTCTCCGTGGTATATCCAGCTTTTGCATCTGTATGCCGTAATTACGCTGTCTACGACGGTCTACGCCACCAGATTTGCATTCTCAGTATCAGCCGAAGTGCCAAAAATTATTGGGAATACAAGGCAATTGTTAGCGTAGATGGCATAAAAAGACCTACAGAGGTTTACAATTGTCGCGAACGAGTCAAGGTTCAACAAGCTGGGACTATTTTGCCCTTTGAGCAAAAAGGCCCTGGTGAGATGATATGCAGCTTTTTTAATTCTTCTCGGCGGTAAACACTCGCCAGATAATGAAGACGGTAAAACCTAGATAGGTGAATACTGTTAACCATTCTTGCCAGCTACCAAATGCATTGTTCATTAGCAAAAGCCGGAAAATTAATATTTATCAATCCTACACGCTGATGCTACCAGTAGGTTGCTGTATGTTAGGAGATCAAAGAAGACTAGTCAAAAATTCTTAGCTAATTTTCCGGAATGGGTAACAATGGCGTGGTAGTAAATATCAGAGCATCGATATTATACTGAACCTCTATAACTAACCTTCGGGGAATATATCCCCATTGTTTTCCCTCAAGAACCCGGTCTTAACGATCGGGTTTTTGGTGTTTATACCAAGTTAACGTGAGTTCGACAAGCCCTTTTTTAACCTCTCCCCCAACCCCTCTTGGACACCCAGAGAAGAGCCAAAACCCTAATTTCTCGTTGCTCCTCCCTTTCCCCGTGGGAGAGGTAGGTTGTTCGGGAGAGATTCATCGAACTCACGTTAAGTTACAGTCGAGCAAGTTAGGGACACGATGCCTACGGCTGGCTACGCCAACGCAGCACTTCTCTCAATTGCCTGGGTATCAAATAAAACTATTGTCAAGAAACTTTTAAGAGATTTTATTGGTCTGGTTCTCCAAATTCTGCAAAAATCAACCAATGTCATCTTCTGCTCAAGGTATTCCCGGATTACCCGATTTGACGCATCCAGTTGAGCTTGTTCAATTTGGAACCCAGGCGCTCAAAGCTTCACTGTTATTAGTATTTTTGATTGTAGCTTTGGGAGTTGCGATCGCACTCATCAGTTTTTCTCTGCGTCGCAGCCAGCCGGAACAATTTATATTCATTGGCGAATGGGCTGTGCGTTATTCCCAACTACTGCGAGGATTACAGCATTTAACTCTAGTATTAGTCTTGTTAGTACCGGGATTTTTTCTCTGTTCGACTTTGAGCAATCGCTATCACTACTGGGAACAAACAAAGGTGGCTCAAGTGGCCCAAAGTGTCGCAGGTGAAAAACTCGAACAATTTGCGCCTCAAGTCCGCTACTCTATCCAGGAGCCATACTCCTATAACACTCAAGTTAATGGCAAAATTGTCAAGGTAAATGAGACACGACAAATCAACCGCTTCTTAACGTTGGCTGGTTCGCAAATACAAGTCAAGCTTGACCAAAGTGTAGATGTTCCAGGCCGCAGTTCAATTTATCAGGTAAATTACACTGCTGATTATAAAGTAGTTAACCAACTCAAGGATATTAATAATTTTTTCTTTGAAACACCGCCACCTAACGGCTACACACTGCTTGCTAGCTACAAAGTTGAGCGTGACGGTACTAGGTTACAACAAACCAATCCGGGAGACTATGGCTTTCCCTTCCGGCTGCAACCAGGAGAAGAAACTACCTTTCGAGTCACCTATCAGGCTCAAGGCGGGCCGCGTTGGGTTTATAGTGCAACGGGACAGTTGCTTTCTAATTTTCGCCTCACAGCAATTGCCAACTTTGCTCCGGCTGATTTTGCTAGTGGTGTTGTACCGAATGAGATTAAAGTTAACGGACGCAGTACTCAGTTTACTTGGATATTTGACGATAATGTTTCAGTCAAAAATCCCTTTGGAGTCTTTACCAACACCGAACCCATTCGTCATACTGGCATCATTCCCCGGCTTTTATTGCTAGCCCCGGCAATATTTTTGTGGTGGATATTATTATTATATTTGTCACTGCCAATGAGTTTTAGAAATATTGCGATCGCTGCTAGTATTTTCTTTGCTTGTCTGTTAACTTTGACCTATCTAGCTCGCATTATCAATGCTCAGTTGGCTTGGACTTTCATTTCCATCATTTTACTAATTTTAACATGGGGATTGGGAGCTAGCCGCAGTGCTTCCCTGGCTGCGATCGTCGCCACTATTGCTGGAGCAGTGCTACCGATTTTTGGATTATTAATACCGTTTAGCGGACTAACCCTTAGTTTGGCGGGTTTGCTTTCAGCGATTTGGCTAGCAGTTCGTCACTGGTATGGCTGGTACAGTTTGCACCCAGAAGATCAAAGATTGCAGACTCAGAAAAATGCTAAAGATTAGATAATTCCGCTATGATTAGCGAAGTTTTAGCGTCGGGCATTTATGGATAACGATTTACTCGCTTTCTTTGCGGCGGCTGGGTTACTCATTCTCTATCTTATCTTCTCAGCTTTAACTGAAATGGGGACTAAATTGCCTTGGAAGAAATAAGCTGATGGGCTAAAAAGTTTACACTTTTAAACCTTATTGGGCTTGGAAAAAAAAGTAACCATCATTTAGGCTTAGGTAATATATTGATTGTTCGAGGAGTGCCAAATGCGCGATCCAGAGAAGAACCAGATTAAAGTCGAGCCGGCAACTCTGGTTTTGATTGTATCTGTTTTAATACTTTTGCCTCTGCTGGTTGTTGGTTTTTTCTCGCAGTGAAGTTAGCCCGATGCTCTTTTTCTCAGGTGCGTTAAGCTACTCTTAACGCACCATATATCAAAACTACTTAGGCAAAACCTGCCGCAATGCGGCTAAAAGTTGGTCAACACTTTCCTTTCGACTATTAAAGCCCATCAATCCCACGCGCCAAACTTTACCTGCGAGTTCGCCAAGACCACCGCCAATTTCAATATTATGTTCATTGAGTAACTGCTGTGCGATCGCTTTACCATCTACCCCGGCTGGAATGCGGACAGTGGTAAGCGTTGGTAATCTATACTCTTGCTCAACGTGCATACTCAGTCCTAAATTCTCTAAACCTTCCCAGAGATATTCTACGTTCTTTTGATGCCGCTGCCAGGAATTTGCTAATCCCTCTTCTGCAAGCAAACGTAGTGCTTCCCGTAATGCATAGTATAAATTAATCGGTGCTGTGTGGTGATAGGTGCGTTCAGCACCCCAATACTTACCCAGCAACAACATATCTAAATACCAGTTTGCAACTTTCGTTTGCCGCTGTTGCAATTTCTCAACTGCACGCGCACTCATTGTAAAAGGAGAAGCACCAGGCGGGCAACCTAACCCTTTTTGGCTACAACTATAGGCTAAGTCAACTCCCCAAGCATCCAAAAACAAGGGGACGCCGCCCAAACTTGTCACCGTATCCACTAATAATAAAGTGCCAAATTCACGACACAAATCAGCGACCCCTTCCAAGGGTTGACGTGCGCCGGTGGAAGTTTCAGCATGAACTAAAGCTAAGATAGTTGGACGATGAGTTTTTAAGGCAGTTTGAAGTTCCTCCAAGTTGAAGACTTGTCCCCAAGGTTTGGTAATGGTTCGCACATCAGCGCCATAACGTCCAGCCATATCCACAAGGCGATTACCAAAGTAACCAGCTACACCGATTAAAACTACATCACCGGGTTCTACAGCATTGGCAATGGTTGCTTCCATTGCAGCTGTTCCCGTACCGCTGACTGCAATGGTAAGTGAGTTTTCTGTTTGCCATACGTAGCGTAGCAACGACTGAATTTCATCCATGAGTGCGAGAAAAGTTGGGTCAAGATGCCCAACGGGTGAAGTATTCATCGCTTGGAGAACTGTGGGATGGGCATTAGATGGCCCTGGCCCCAACAGCAGACGGGATGGGATTTCTAGCGGCGTGAGTTGCAAGCGCCCAGAGTCGTTAATTGAAATTGTTTGCGTCATAAATCTCTTTTCATTTAGACGATACTTACCGGATCATATAGGAATCCGATTTGATTCCTGAACTTACTTGTGTAGGGAGGGAACAGGAAATCTGGGAATAGGGCATTGCAGAACAGTGGTATGAATTGAGGCAAGCAGGGGAAACTAAGGGAAAATTTGGACGTTGCTAAATCATCTCGCAAATATGCAACGTCGGTATATAGATGTTTACTGAGTTTTTTTATCAAAAGTTTCAGCTACTTTCTATGCCCAAAATTTCTAAATCTTCATTAATTAAACTAGTGGATTTACCGAGGGAAAGGATTTATTTTATTCCTAAATTGAAAGTGAAAGCAACTACAAGAAACGATCTGCAAAAAGTTTCATTTTAGCTGAATATCAGGGATTTACTCTTGGAAAATTATGATAAAGCATAGTAGCAATAAAAATTTTACTATACACAAAATATCTAACAGCATTAATATTAAACCAACTTTAGACTTGTATCCTACTCGCCTAGTTTTTATTGACCCACAGGTTGATGACTACCAAAGTCTAGTGATGGGTGTATTACCAGATACCTCAGTTGTAGTCTTAGATGCCAACCAAGATGGCATTGAGCAAATTAGTCAAGTGCTAGAGTCTCATCAGAAAGTCAATAGTCTGCACATTGTTTCCCACGGCGCACCTGGGTACATCTATTTGGGCAACAGTCAACTCAACAACGAAACACTCAATCGTTACGCAGCCCAACTTATGGGTTGGGCAAATGCTTTGGGTGAAGACGCACAACTACTGCTATATGGTTGCAAAGTCGCTCAAACCGAGCCAGGTGTATTGTTTATACGCTGTCTGAGCGAATTGACAGGTGCAGTAGTAGCTGCCTCTGATGACTTGACAGGGAGTGCTGCATTAGGTGGTGATTGGGAACTGGAGGTTTCTACAGCACCTATTGTTCCTCGTTTAGCGTTTCGGCATGAAGTAATAACAGCGTACGCTTCAATTCTATCTGTAGTTCTCGATCCCAGCTTTGATAGTGATGGCAAGGTCACTACTGATATTGGTACTAATACCAGTGACATTGCTAGAAGCATTGTCATACAAGACGATGGCAAGATTCTGGTAGCGGGAGTGAGTAATAATAACTTTGCTGTAGTACGTTACAACAGCAATGGTAGTCTCGACACTAGCTTTGATAGTGATGGCAAAGTCACTACTGACTTCGGCAATACTGACATAGCCTACAGCATTGCCCTGCAAGACGATGGCAAGATTCTGGTAGCGGGAGCGAGTAGTAGTAACTTTGCTGTAGTACGTTACGACAGCAATGGTAGTCTCGACACCAGCTTTGGTACTGCTGGCAAGGTCATTACTAACTTGGGCGGTACTGACATAGCCTACAGCATTGCCCTGCAAGACGATGGCAAGATTCTGGTAGCG
>NZ_JAVRCB010000035.1:92905-93624 GCF_034530955.1 Nostoc sp. DedQUE05
CCAGCTTTGGTACTGCTGGCAAGGTCATTACTAACTTGGGCGGTACTGACATAGCTTACAGCGTTAGCGTGCAAGCTAATGGCAAAATTATTGTGGCGGGTTCGAGTAACAATAACTTTGCTTTAGTACGTTACAACAGCAATGGTACTCTTGACACTGATTTCAACACTACTGGCATTATCACTACTGATATCGGCACAAAGACTACTGATAATGCCTATGCTCTCACCCAACACGATGGTACGATAATAGTCGCGGGAATAAGCGCCAATAACTTTGCTGTGGCACGTTACAGGGTTAACCAAAATCCAGTACTAGTGAAGGAAATCGCAGACAAAGAGACTCCAGAAGACATAAATTTCAACTTCACAATCTCAGATAGCTTCCAAGATCAAGATCCTGAAGACACTCTCGCTTACACTGCCACTCTCGAAAACGGTGACTCTCTACCGAGTTGGTTGAGTTTTAATGCTGCAACCAAAACCTTCAGTGGCACTCCCTTAAATGCAAACGTGGGTAGCCTCAACATTAAAGTTACTGCCACGGATTTAGCTCTTGCTCAAATCAGTGATGTATTTACACTCACTGTTAATAACGTCAACGATGCGCCAGAGGTGGCGAATGAAATTGCTAACCAACAAGCAACAGAAGACACAGTTTTCAACTTCATTATCCCAGACAACACCTTCATTGATGTCGATGCTGGCGACACTCTCACC
>NZ_JAVRCB010000036.1:0-37245 GCF_034530955.1 Nostoc sp. DedQUE05
GAAAGATGATTTAGTCAACGTCTTCAATGATGGGGGTCTAGCCAGTATCGATACTTATATTTGGTAATGATAAGCTTTTATAGCTGTTGCCAGGAAACCCTCTAATATCGTGTCCGGTTAAAGACTTATCATTAAGACGGCAGGGGAGCAGTTCTTGCTGGGGGCAGGGAGAAAGAGGGTTTCCTGGTTTTTGCACAGATGTGGGAATTATAACTAATTAGGCGGACATGATATAAAAACAAAAAACCCGCCGTAGCGGGTTGCACAACAAAACTATGAACAATGAAAACTTGATTTAGCTGGAATACCTCATTTCAGCTTCCAGTTGACGGATTAACTGTTCGTCGCCTTTTGCTCTAGCTATTTCCAAGCGATGCTCTAGGCTTTTTTGAATATTCGCTCTGTGAGTTTCTCGTGATTTGCTCAAACTTTGTAGTCTATTTTGACTCATAGTGATTACCTGCTTTAGTTTTTCAATTTATGTCTTGTATTCCTAACATAACACATATTTTGTAGCTGTTGCTACAGAAAATATATTTTTTATATAATTTGGCTAAAATATGTCTAATAACCAGATAGATCGACAACCACTCGTGACTTTACTGAGCGATTTCGGCGATCGCGATGTTTATGTAGGCATAATCAAGGGAGTCATAGCCCAAATCAACCCCAGACTGAGGGTGGTAGATTTAACCCACCAAATTCCGCCGCAAGACATCAAAGCAGCCAGGTTTAGCCTGATGAATGCTTATGCCCATTTCCCACTTGGGACAGTGCATCTGGCAGTCGTAGATCCAGGTGTAGGAACCAAGCGACGGGCGATCGCAGTAGAATTTGCTCAAGGGTTTTTGGTCGGCCCAGATAATAGTATCTTTAGCGGGGTACTCAGTCAAAGCCCCGCGATCGCAGCCGTCGAACTTACAAATCTTAATTATTGGCGCACTCCTCAACCAAGCAAGACTTTTCATGGTAGGGATATCTTTGCACCAGTGGCAGCTAATCTTGCAAGTGGTGTGCCCCTCAAACAGCTAGGGCAAGAAATCGATTTAGGAAGTTTGGTAAACCTGGATATAGGCGACTGCAAGCAGACAACCACTGGTGTAGTGGGTTGCATTCAATATATTGACCACTTTGGCAACTTAGTGAGTAACATTCCAGCCAGTTACGTGCAAGGCAAAAGTTGGTATGTGCAAGTTGCTGGATTGAGTGTACCAGGGTGTGAAACTTACAGTGAGGTGAAAGTGGGAGAGATAATAGCTTTAGTTGGCAGTCACGGTTGGGTAGAAATTGCCATTAATTGCGGAGATGCTCACTCACAATTAGAGATTGATTTACAAGATCCGTTAGAAGTGTTGTTTTTTTAAGACAATCAGACCAGTGAATCTTGCTAAAGTTAAGACAGTGAAAAATCACCAGGCTGCAAAGTGCCTGTTGGTAATTTGTGGTCAAGTCAAAAAAAGGGGAAAATTCTAGATATAAAAAGGAGGATGGGCAACTACACACCACTTAAAAACAAGCATTTTCATTCACCGTAGGCAGTGCCAATTTGACAAAAATTTCCAGAAAGCAACTGCTAAAAGATGTAAGTTTAGGAATGGTGACATGAAGTTGCCTTATTGCTCATAATAATAAAAGTAACCCTTGAGCAATTTCCTGTTGTACTCTACTAGAGAATCATAATTATATTCTTAGCTATGACTACACAAACACTCTCTGCACCAGAAGTTTATCAAGGTCAGTTTGGGGAATTTACAATTACTCAAAGCGATCGCACTGGCGTAATTATCTATCGCGCTGGATTAATGGTAGCAGCACTGAGCTTTGCCATAGGCAGCGCCTTGATTTTACTCAACAATAACCCAACAGTTGTAAGTTTACTGACACCTTTATATGCTTGTTTTAGCATCGCACTTGGTGTAAGTTTATTTACCATCCATATCTACATGGCATCACTGCACCGAGCATTGCAAGTTTTTTGGGCGATTGGTAGTATCGCATCAGTGATTCTGGCGATCGCTAGTAGTGAACCTTTAGCTCTTGCGATTTACAATCAGCCAATTACCTTATTTGGAGTTGGTTTTATCTTTGTAGCTTTAACAGGTATTTATTTTAAAGAGGCTTTTTGCTTCAATCGCCTGGAAACCAAAGTATTAACCCCAATTGTACCGCTACTGTTGTTAGGACATTTGGTAGGAATTTTACCAACTCAGGGAGAAAGCATTTTATTAGGAACTTGGGCAATATTATTTTTAGTGTTTGCCCTGCGAAAGACAGTCCAAGCAATTCCTGCTGATATTGGAGATAAGTCTGTGTTTACCTACTTGAAAGAACAACGTTTAGCTAAGGTTTAATGCGGATAAAAAATCGTCGGTGTCAAAAATTTCCCAAAATCAAACTAATCAAACGCCAAGAAATGTGGACACTTACGGCTCAAGGGTGGGCGATTGCGATCGCTTTGATTGTTTATTTAATATTTTTCATTTTTAGTCATGTACACTCATTTCTGGCCGTAACTTCCCCGATCCAATCAGCAGAAGTATTAGTTGTTGAAGGATGGCTACCAGATTACGCTATAGAAGAAGCTTTGACTGAATTTCAAAACGGTTCTTATCATCAAATAATTACTACCGGAGGTACATTAGGAAAAGGAAGTTATCTTACCGGATACAAGAACTTTGCAGACGTGTCAGCTGACACCTTCATAAAACTCGGTTTAGAAGCAGAAAAAGTAGTAGCCGTTCCGACACCTTTTGTGGTTAAAGATCGTAGTTATGCATCTGCTGCGGAATTTGAGCGTTGGCTATCCAATTCAAATTTAAAGATAGAATCGATTAATCTTTTTTCCTTGGACGTTCATGCCCGTAGGAGTTGGTTTCTTTTTAAAAAAATACTTACCCCTCAAATTAATGTTGGTGTTATTGCTGCGACAACACAAGATTATAATCCAAACAAATGGTGGAACTCTAGCGAAGGCGTGCGGATGGTTATTGATGAAGGTATAGCTTATCTTTATGCACGGTTTTTGAATTGGAAGGCCTAATAGTTATAATTCGTAATTCGTAATGACGCTCGTAGACTCGCTACCGCTACGCTAACGTAATTCGTAATTCCCCAACTTATTTAATAAATCGGGGAGCTATCTAGTGAGCGTTTTATGTTTAATTAACGTGAGTTCGACAAGCCCTTTTTTGCACCTCTCCCCCAACCCCTCTTGGACACCCAGAGGGGAGCAAAAACCGTAATTTTTCGTTGCTCCTCCCTTTCCCCGTAGGAGAGGGAGGTTGTCCGGGAGAGGTTCATCGAACTCACATTAATTAGGTTGACCTACTTACCCAGGATTTGTAATAATGCTTGCCGATAAATTTTCAAACCCTCTGCATTCAGATGGTCGCCATCACTGGTTAAATTTTCTTTAAGAACATTATTTTCATATAATGGTGCTAGTCCGGCTGCGGCAACTGGTACTTTTTCTGTTTCAGCCACTTGATTAATCAGAACATTAATTTGTTCAACTCTCTTAAGTGGGGCTGCTACTGTTGGATCTGAGCTTGCTGCCACTGTCGAATAAAAAGCCGGAATTAGAAAAATCTCTTTAGTTCCCATTGTGCGGATAAGTGCGATCGCTTCTTGGAGATTTTTGCTAAATAACTCATCACTAATTTGATACAAAGCATCATTTCCACCTACGGCAATAATGGCTTTTTCGCATTTCACCTTGGTAGGAATTAAACTTTTCAGTTGTTCTAGTAATGAGATTGTACTCAGACCATTTAACCCAAAATTAAAAGTACCACTCCCAAGGGTATTGCCAAGTCCAGCCGAAATAGAATCGCCAAATAAGCAACCTGAGAACTGTTTATCTTGGGCGGCGAGTGTTTGATATTGTAGGGCAACTTTCCCTAAAGGTGAAGAACTTACGTCATCTTTCGGCGGCGCATCAGCAGAACTAGCAGAGGAATTTGCCATACCGACTAGCTTCTGAATTTTTGACACATCAACAACTAATCGATCGCTGGGATAAGCTTGTAGAAAGCTGGCTATCCCTAGACCTTCTGGCGATCTTGCTCCGATGATAATAGCCGATCGTAGTGCTTGTATACTAGCTCGATCGCGACGAGCGATCGCTTGGGATGCAAAAGATAAAATTTGCTTGCCCATTCCTGTGTTTATCAACTTATCTAAAGCCACAATATCAAGCGACATTTTCACCTGAAGGGCTTCTTGAAATTTCTGTTTCTCTTTAGCGCTAAGGTAATCTAGAAAAGACTTCAGATCGGCAGAAACCTTTTGTGTCTTGTCATAGTTGCGTATATCTGCCACCGGAATCGATTGCTCAAACAATCCGTACCTGACGGTAACTTTTTCGGCTGCCAAACTAGGTAATAAACCAAGGCCACTATGCACCAGTAAAAATATTAAGCACCCAGATAGGCTGATTAAAAGACGATAGAAATATTTCATCACAGAAGATAAGAAGATAGATAGTCAATAGTTAATAGTCAAGAGTCAAGAGTCAAAAGTCAAGGGGAATTGGGAAAGAGGTCTTTGTAGAGACGGCGATTTATCGCGTCTCTTGCCTTAACCGAACAGTATCGCCCCTACTCCATCAACAGCAAACCCTAATTTGGGAATACTCAATCCAGTGGCGTGAGGATAGAACAGTGGTAGAAGAAGGCGCATATTGGCTAGCTTGGGCACAAATTTCCGGAATTGGGCCAGTATTACTGCGACGGCTGCAACAGCATTTTGGCACGCTGGCAACAGCTTGGAACGCTACTAAGGTACAGTTAGGAGAAGTAGAGGGTTTTGGTTTTCAGACACTAGAAAAAGTAGTACAACAGCGATCGCGTTTGCACCCAGAACAACTATTTACCAAGCACCAGCAGGAAAACTCTCATTTCTGGACGCCAGCAGATGCAGATTATCCCCGTTTACTGCTAGAAACTCCGAGTCCACCGCCAATTTTGTACTATCGCGGTGAAGTCGAACTCCAAGAAAATCTCGGACAAAAACCAATGGTTGGGATTGTTGGAACCCGCCAACCCTCAGAATATGGTATCCGTTGGACTCGCCAAATTAGTACAGCTTTGGCTAAAAATGGCTTTACAGTCGTTTCTGGTATGGCAGAGGGAATTGACACTGAAAGCCACATCGCCGCCATGAAAGCAGGTGGACGAACGATCGCAGTTTTGGGAACTGGTGTAGATGTCATCTATCCGCATAAAAATCGGGATTTATACAAACAAATTTTGACGGCTGGGTTAGTCGTAAGTGAGTACCCCACAAAAACCCCACCCGATCGCACTCACTTTCCCCGTCGCAACCGAATTATTGCAGGCTTAAGCCGGGCTATTCTGGTAATGGAAGCGCCTTTAAAATCTGGTGCCTTAATTACTGCTACTTACGCAAATGAATTTGGTAGAGATGTCTATGCATTACCTGGAAGACTTGACGATTATCCATCCCAAGGATGCTTAAAGTTACTGAGTCAGGGAGCAACTTTCATTCTTAAAGAACTAGACGAACTGTTAACAATGCTAGGAGCAATACCACAAATTGATGCAATTGAAGCTTCTACAGCACCACAACAGTTAATGCCAACTTTATCGCCCGAATTGCAAACAGTAATGAATGCGATCGCAAGTGATGCTTTACCCTTCGATTTTATTGTCCAACAAACCGGTATGGCTGCTGGCTCAGTTTCCAGTGCTTTGTTACAGTTAGAACTTATGGGTTTTATTTCGCAACTCCCAGGTATGCGGTATCAAAAAAGTTAAGAATTAAAAGATAACAACATTATTTAGATTTATTTTTCGCAATTTAATCATCAGATTTATAACAGTTCGTAGTGTTCGCGTAGCGTCTGGCAGAGAGGACTTTAGTCCTCAAAATAAGGGGTACCGCTTACTACAAACTACAAATCCGATTGTTTTGTGACACTTGCGTAAGTCCTAACAATATAAAAATTTTATTTTTTTATATAAAAAAAATTGCAGAAGTGGGGAAAATAGGAAGGTTGAGTCCACTCTGGGGATAAGGGGCGAGGGTAAAAGTATGGAATTTCCCCTTACCCTTTAACCTTTAACATGCACCCCAACCGGAAAGCAAAAGTTACTTTTACAAGATGTCTACTGTCGATCGCAAAGTAACAAAAAATTACATTGCTAGCCAATATATATAGAATAGAGATGCCTTAATTTCGCGTTTCTGCATTTTACTTGTTTTGGCGATCGCAAAAAAATCCCTTAATTCTTATTATTTGTCGTTACCCACATCTTTTTATCTTTAGCTTAGTTGCTATTGTGCCTCGAAATACAATTCCAAGGCTAATAGTTCAAGTTCTCTTAACTGGACTAAACAACAATTCACCTTAAGTTCGGTTAAACACTTATCCGAACATGATTCAAGTCCACTTGAGTGAACAGTAGCTCTGAGCCACAGAACTTAAGTTTTAGACAAGATATGGTTTAGCATAATACTTTAACTGTCACCAAAATGTGAGTAATGACGAGATTTTCGATTATGGGGATTCTCTTTTTGCTTGTTAAAGCCTGAATTGGTTCAAATGACTACGGGGATTATAAGTACGTATAGCCCGGATTTTTTCATAATATTCCCGCTCTTGTTGGCTGAGGTCTTTTGGTGGAACGATCGCCACTTTCACCAACTGATCGCCGCGTCCACCTTTGGAGAGGGGCCAACCTTTGCCACGTAAACGTAGAGATTGACCAGAACGGACTCCTGCTGGTAGTTTGACATTAACTGAACCATCAGGAGTGGGTACATCAATAGACGCTCCCAGAGTCGCTTCATCTGGTGTGATTGGCACTTCGCATACCAAGTTATCGCCTTCCATTTGGAAGAAGGTGTGCGGCTGAAGTTCGACTTTTAAGTATAAATCTCCCCGTTGTTGAGTCATGGGGTTAATCTGACCTTTGCCCCGCACCCGTAGGCGAGTACCAGTTTTAGCTCCAGATGGGATATTGACATCTATTGTTTCATTACCTAAACTGAAGCGCTTTTTCACACCATTAAATGCTTCAGCAAAAGTTAGAGCGATCGCAGCTTCGCTATCCTGCCCAGTACCCGCACCTCCATCTTGAAACCCAAAATCGTTAAAGCTGCTGCTAAAATGAGTTGAGCTACCTGGAGAAGTGCGGTAAGAGTGACTTCGTGCCTGACTTTGGCGCGCCCCACCACGAGGCGGAGGGCCACCAAAGCGTCCTAGCAACTCATTAATGAACTCATCAAAATTGCCGTATTGACTGAAGTCAAAGTTACCCATATCGGGAGCAGCGCCGCCAGATGGGAAACCTTCACCAGCTTGTTTCCAATATTGACCGAATTGGTCGTACTTTTTGCGTTTATCTGGATCTGACACAACTTCGTAGGCTTCGCTAACTTCTTTGAAGCGTGCTTCTGCCTGTTTGTTGTTTGGGTTGACATCAGGGTGATATTTGCGGGCTAGTTTACGAAAGGCTTGTTTAATTTCTTCTGAACTGGCAGTCTTGCTGACTCCCAAAATAGCGTAATAGTCCTTGAAGTCGGTTGCAGCCATCTACCAGCCTCCTAATTAGAAATTCCCGTTATGTTTATTTTTGAAAATGAGATATTTAATTTGCCTGGTATAGTGCCAAACAAAAGAATATGATTTTAAATTAACAAAAAATATAGAAAATCAAGTGTGGTTCTCGCTCACCAAGGAATCGCAATTCCCGTACTCCGATTTTTCTGATAAGCGGCTCAGGCTGTCTAATCCTTCTCCTCGACTTGGGGGAGCATCCCGGAGTTGACGGTGCATCCGCAAAATAATTTCTTCTGGAACTTGGCGCGATCGCTTTTTATTCCGTGCCAAACACAACCAAACTGGTGTATCCACCCAAATTCCCCCAATGTCGGTAAAGCCCAAGTTACGTGCTAAAGCAATGACTTCACGACGATTGCGGCGCTGGGCATTGGTGGCATCAAAAATAGCTGTATTAGTTGTGGAAATAGCTTGCTGAAATTGCCGTTCAATTTCGCGCCAAATCAGTAGCCACGGCCCTTGAACAGCTTGGGAACCGAACAATTTCCCCCGAATGGCATCGGTAGAAATTAGCGCCATTTCAGGGGATTCTGTCAGTAATTGTTTTGCTAAAGTTGACTTCCCGCTACCTGGAAGACCAATCAGTAAAAAAAGTGAGGAGTGAGAAGTTAGAAGTGAGGAATTAAAAGTGATGAGTGAGGAGTAATCAGAATTTTTAGTCATTAACTCATAACTCCTAACTATCAAAATTTTTAATCATTAACTCATAACTCCTAACTCCTAACTCTTAACTATCAAATGATAGTTCCATCAGGAATTACAGCATTTTTCAGTACGACAACGATGCCACTACGGATGTAGAAACCTTGACTTTCTCGGTCGGCTTCTTGCACGTTATCTTTATTGATGATTTTGACATCGTGACCGATACTGGCATTTTTATCAATGATCGCACCGCGAATAATTGAGTCAGTACCAATACCTACAGGAATGTCACCTTTTTCTACGTTACATTGGCGTTCTACAAAAGCTTGATAAAAATCTGCACCCATGAGTAGGGACTCTTCGATCACACAACCAGATTCAATTCGCGATCGCACTCCCAACACTGAATGTTGAATGCGGCAATTTTTCAAAATGCAACCTTCGCCAATAATTGATTCTGTGATTTGGCATTCTAAAAGTTTACTTGGAGGCAAGTAACGAGCGCGGGTATAAATTGGTGCGTGTTCATCGTAGAAACTAAAGGGTGGCTGAGGCTGCTGAGTTAGGGCTAAATTGGCATGATAAAATGCCTCGATTGTTCCAATATCTTCCCAGTAGTCATCAAAAAGGTAAGCTTGAACGTTGTAATCTTTAGAGGCATCAGGAATAATTTCTTTGCCGAAATCAGTCCTTTCTGTACCTTCTCTCAACAACTTGAACAAAACCTCTTTTTTAAAGACATAAATCCCCATTGAAGCGATGTAGGGCTGTTGCTGGGCTTGTTCTTTTGATAATCCCAGTACACTTGTATCAACTTGCATTTGGCGTAACGCTTCACCTTTGGGTTTTTCGCTAAAATCGATTACCCTACCAGAATCGTCAATTTTCATCAAGCCAAAATCTGAGGCGCGGCGCTCATCAATGGGGATGACTGAGAGAGTAATATCAGCCCCCGTTTCCTTATGGCGCTGGATAAACTGGCGATAATCCATCCGGTAGAGGTGATCGCCTGAGAGAATTAGATATTCTTCTACATCCCATTCTTCCATTAACCACAGGTACTGACGTACAGCATCGGCTGTACCTTGGAACCAGTTGGGGTTTTCTGGTGTTTGTTGTGCAGCTAGAACTTCTACAAACCCTTCATTGAAGCCAGTAAAGTTATAGGTACGGGCGATGTGACGATTCAGGGAAGCTGAGTTGAATTGTGTCAGGACGTAGATTTTGAATATTTCGGAATTTATGCAGTTACTAACAGGGATATCGATTAAGCGATACTTACCCGCCACTGGTACTGCTGGTTTAGCGCGGAGTTTGGTTAGCGGGTAAAGCCGAGTACCCGCGCCACCACCAAGAATGATTGATAATACTTTCTTCACAAAATTTCTCCTGACTGCCTTTCAACTCTCACTCTCAGTTTAGGACTGTCTGCCACCACAGGTAAGGGGGATCGTCTGATTCTTTGGGATGAATTTTACAGAATGCTACTAATGATGGATAGTGAGGCTGATAAGGAGAAAAATAGAACGTTTGTATTAATTCAAGTAAAAAGTATAGTAAGTTTCGACTACACCGCCCATAGAATTTTATCTCTATGAGAAGCAGCTTGCAGGGGAAAGAGGTAAGTAGTATATGACAAACCTCGTTATAAAAATAAATCTAAAAAAGTTATGTATATAATCCGTAAAACAATATTTTTAAAGTGTATTAACTTACAGTCAGCTAAAAGCTAGTTATTAAGCTCACTTCTTAAGATATTTAAAACAGGGTACAGATATATGCCGAACTTTAGAATGGGTTGGTTGCCAGATCGTCCAGATTTTAGAGACTATTCCCCAGAGAAGATCATCGAAGACTCTAAGAATAAAGAAAGAATCAGACTTAAAAAAGCAATTTTACTTGATCGCAGGTTACAAATAGAAGTTCAAGAGAACGGGAGAGAAGATAAAAAGCAAAGTAGCCTGCTCTTACCTTTGAAAGAACCAACAGACCAAAGTTCGGTAAGTTTGCAATATCCAATAAATATACGTTTACCTTCTCATGTCGATTTGCGAAAATGGTGTTCTCCAATTCAGGAGCAAGGAAACCTCAAGTCATGCACAGCAATAGCTGGTGTTGCATTGGTGGAATATTTTGAAAGGAAAGTAATGGGCGAATATATAGATGCCTCCAGCCTTTTTCTCTATAAAGTTGCACGCAAATTGATGCAATTAACCGGAGACACTGGAGTATCCACGCGCTTCACAATGAAAGCAATGGCACTTTTTGGCATACCTCCAGAGGAATATTGGCCTTATGAAATTGAGAATTTTGATGAAGAACCACCTGCTTTTTGCTATGCCTATGCCCAGAATTATCAAGCACTTCAGTATTTTAGGCTTGACTTACCTCACCTTTCAAAAGAACAAGCGTTACTTAAAATTAAAGATTTTTTAGCTGCTGGCTTCCCTGCCATGTTTGGGTTTACAACCTATAGTTCTCTTTTTAATAAGAAAACTGTAAAAACAGGAAAAATTCCTTATCCTACTATAGGCGAAAAGATGCTGGGTGGTCATGCAGTTGTTGCTGTTGGTTATGACGACAATAAGTTAATTGACCATCCCAACTATAAGTCAATTAACGATTATAACGAAAATTTTCAAACTCAAGGAGCTTTCCTAATTAGAAATTGCTGGGGTGAAGATTGGGGTAAAGATGGTTATGGTTGGCTACCCTATGAGTATGTGTTACAAGGGTTAGCTACTGACTGGTGGTCATTACTGAAGAATGAGTGGATTGATGAGGGCCAGTTCGGCTTGATAGCTAAGGATGGTGTTCTACTAGGAGATAGTAAAAAGTCTTCAGATAAACCTAAATCTAAAACTCAACCTGAATCTAAAACTCCAATTATAGAGCCTCCTCCTAAGTCTGAAAAGTCTCGTTCTCCGTTACCTACAGATCAGAGGAACAACTTAAAAAACGAAGAAAAAAATTAATAATTAGTAATAAGAATCTTTTCAGTTTTTGCTAATTGAACACATACCAGATTGGATGAATAACCAATCTGGTATATTCTTATTAGTCTGTAAGTATTCTTTTAAAAAATTGCAGCTATAGTCTAACAATTCTTCTGCATCAGGAGCAACATTATCTCTTTTATCCAAGTGCCAGAGCCAAAGTCTGACAGTTCCATCATCACTGGAAGATACTATTGTCTTACCATCATGGCTAAATGCTAATTGATTAACCCCATTAGTATGTCCTTTTAGAGTTTCTAGCAAAAATCCTTCTCTAGGGCTTGGACTTTGTATAGCTCTATCTACATTCCATACTTTAATAGTTTCATCATTGCCGCCAGAAGCAAGTTTATGCCCATCATGGGAAAAATCTAACCCATCGATTGTATTATCAGAAGCTTTATTATTACTATTGAAAGATACCAATGGTTTGTTCCCTGTAATTTTAGTATTCCAGATATTTATTGTACCTTTATAACTAGAACTAGCAGAAGCAAGTACATTTGCTTGCGAACTGAACCTTACTACATTTACTATCTCGCCCTGCTTGCCAACAATTTCTAATCTATTACTTTTATTAATATTCCAAACCCGGATATAACCATCATTACCTCCGTAAACGATTTTTGAAGTATCATAACGATTAAAGTCTAGACTATAAATCTCATATTTTTCGCTGGCATTATTATTTCCTTGTTTTAGAAAAAAATCTCTCATATTTAGTTCATTTTCTACCTTGGGCTGCTTTTGTTGAACTTCAGTATTCCAAATTTTTATAATTCCGTCTTTCCCAGCAGAGGCGATTAGTTTGTCATCATGACTAAAACTAATATCAGAAACAAGTCCTTGATGACCAGAAAGAGTGTTTATAAGTTTGTTTTTATTCGCTTGAAGACTCCAAAGCTTAACAGTTCCATCAGTACTTGCAGAAGCTAGTAATTTCCCATTATGACTAAATTGTAAACGCCAAAAGGCTTCTTTTTGATGTGTAAGATCATATAAAAATTTGCCGTTACTATCCCAAATTTTAATAATTCCGTCAGCACCACCAGATGCAATTATTTTACTATCAGGACTTAAACTTACACCATAAACTGAACCTTGATGACCCTCTAGACGATTATGCTCTCGTACTTTATAAATTATCGATTGCAGTTGGTTGAGTTTTTCAGTGTGTTTTCCATCTATTTTTTTTAATTCCTGTAATGCTTGCATACTTGCCATTAATGCTTCAAGTTGCTTATCGGCATCAAGTAAGGTTTGAGACACTTTAATCCATGTATTTGCTTCTCCTATTTTGACTACTTCTGTTTTATTTTTTTCGGATTTAACCCACAACCCCGCTAATGCAATTGATATAACTGCTAAAACTGCAACCGCTTGAGTTCGTTGCCTTTCAGCTTTAACTTTGGCTTTTTGCTGTTCAACTTTTTCTTCTTCTGCCTTGGCTCTGGCTTCAGCCGCTTCTCGCAATTGGCGTTCTTGTTCTAATTGAGCTTGAACTTCTCTATCGCGTCTCTCCAAACTCTTATGCAAAAATTCTGCTTCTAATGGCGTAAGTCTGGGCTGAGTCTTATTCACCCACTCAGAAATTACAGCCAAGTTTGCACCTGTTAACAGTGCATCATCCGATTTATTAAATCTTTGTACCCATTCCTGGCAATCTTCCTCCAAAGAACGACTGAGACGAATATTTTCTAGGTTTTCACCAATCCAAGTATTTAATAATTTCCACTCAGATAAAAGCGCTTCATGAGCAACTTCAATAGTATTTTCATCAGTGATAATTAAACGTTGTTGAGAACCTGCCAGTAATCCTACAACCCGTTGCAGTTGTTGTGGAGAATCTGAAATTGCATCTAATCTATCCCAGCTAGCACGCCGCCGCGTCACTTCTCCAGCTTCACCTAACTGCATCAATTCCATAAATAAGCAACGCGCAAAGGCTTGATCTACAGTTGTTAAACTTTGATACAAAATTGTCGCTCGTTTGTCTAAAGCTCCTTTAACTCCACCAATTTCCTCATAGCCTTCATGAGTTAAAAGCGGTTTTGGCGATTCCGGTTCTTCAATACAAACTCGCCACAATTCTTTAAGCGCATATTGTAGTATGGGTAATGCACCTGGACGGTTGACTACATCAGCAAAAATTTGTGAAACTAAACCATGCTCAAAATTCACACCATGTAAGTTTGCTGGTTTTTCAATTGCTTCTTCTAACTCAGTAAAAGACATTATTGGCACGATGAATGATGTCGGAGGGAAACTATTAATGAGAGTAATAATTTCTACATAGTCAGCACATTTATTTAAAAAATCACCGCGAATAGTCAAAATTATGCGTGTTTGTCTCTCAGCCGTCTTGACTTCCTGTACTATTAAGCGAATAAAAGCTTGGCGTTCCTCATCGTCTTGGCAAAGGGTAAATATTTCTTCAAATTGATCGATAAACAATAATTGGGGTTGATTTTGCTGCTGTTGTCGATTCAAAATATCAACGAGTTTACCTAAAGGATGCTCTCCTGGTGTAAAAGATGCGATCGCCCATTGACTGCTTCCAGGGAGGCGATCGCCTTTCAGTTGCGGTAGCAAACCTGCTTTTACTAAAGAAGATTTTCCACTACCCGAATAGCCAATTAAAGCCAAAAATCGACTCTCTGTTAACCGCGATATTAATGTCCGAACGGCTTCATTTCGTCCACAAAAATATTGCGCTTGCTCTGATTCAAAAGCATAAAGTCCTCGATAAGGATTTTCCTGATTGAAAGCAATTTTTTCTTCTGTAGGAATATCTAATTGAGGATGAGTAACCAGAGTAATCGAACGTCCCCAACCCATCCGAATCGGCTCCTGTACGGAACCTTTCAATTCGTTGCTGACAAAATCAAACAAGCGATCGCCACTAATTCGCCTACTGCTACCTACATTTTCAGCCGCCAATCCTTTAACAACTGCGCTTGTAAAAATACTATATTCTTCACTCTTAATTAGTCCGGCGCGTTCAAAGCCACGACAAGCTGTAATTAAGTAATAATCTTTTTGCGAACTGAAAGCGTTAAGAGTTCTTTCTATTAATTGTCTTTCTAAGAAATAGCCGCTATGACAGCAATCGAGTAGCATTACCAAACTACTCAATTGCGACTCTTGAATTAAATCGTTGAGGCTATCCAGAGGAATACCATATTTTTGTTCAACATTTTCGTTATCCTTAAATTCAATCTGACAATCGGAACTTGCCAAATATCCCTTTTGTTGCCCTAAATTGTCAGAAATAGTAAAACCGTGTCCGCTAAAATAAATCAGCGCTTCATTATTATCAGCTTGCTCTAGTAAAAAAGTTCTCAAATCTTGCCCAAGTTGAGCGCCAGTAACTTTTGACGCTGCCATTTCATAGCCATTTTTCTCTTTATTCCAGCGCTGAGGTAGTCTTTGCACAGACTGGAAATCACCATACTGCTCTAGGAGTTGTGCTATAGCCTCAGCATCATTTGTAGTCTTCGACAAACGCGATAATGATGGGCTGACATACTCGGCGATGCCAATAACAAGCGCGTATCGTGCCATTTAACACACCTTGGGTTGGTAAATGCGGGATAATCTTGACAGACACAATGATGGCTGTGTTGCTAACAACAACACCATCTGTTATTTTTCCGCAAGCAAACTGAAATTTATTCAGATACGTTACAAAACTTTAATCGAGGTAGCTTATGTCAGAAGTACAGCAAATATTTTTCCAAGCAGATGGAGAGATTGAGCAGATTGAGATTAACGTCACAGCCACCGAAATAACTTCGGAAATTGAGGAGGACGATGATGGCATAGAATACAAAGATGTACGAACAGATGCGATCGCTCGGATGCAACAAGCTCGGCAAATGATTCGCTCTTATACTATCTATGCTCTGAGTGCTTTTAAAGACTTTAATACTGCGGATATTGAGGAGGTAAGTCTTAAATTTGGCATTAAGCTGGGTGGGAAGGCTGGCATTCCTTATATTACCGAAGGCTCTGCTGAAAGTAATTTGGAAATTCAAGTGAAGTGTAAGTTTCCAGAAAAACCAAAACCTGATTCACAGTAATAGCAAAAAATTATCTACACATCATAAGGGTAAGCAATGCCGATTAAACGCCCAACTTCGGTGTATTTATTCTCCTATTAACCAAACCTAATTGCTGCGATCGCTTCAAATACTTCACCCAAGGTTGCTCTGATAACTGGGAAATGGCATTTGGTGAAAGTGTTGCTGTGAAAATATCTTTGCCACTGCTAACACCATTGACACCAAAGCTTTCTAAAATAGCAGTTGCAGCAGAGTTTAAAATTGGTTCAGTATGGATAAAAACTGCCAAACTAGTTTCTTCTGAATCTTTAACATCATTTAGCACTGTCGCAAGAGCGGCATCTAGTTTCTGATAATTCACCAGCAACTCCTTGGTAAACAGGGTAGGCAATAATTGTCTACCCTAACTTATCAAATTTATCGGTTGTTGTTACCTACCCTTGTACAGAAATAATATCCATCAGTCTCAGTCTAATTACAGATTCAAAGCGTTAATTACTCCATAACCCCATTTATCATCAAATGTGCCTGCGGGTTTGCCGGGAATGGCACTATTTTTACGTAGTAAGTCTTTCACAGCAACCGGATCGAGTCTAGGATCTCGCTGCAACAGCAGTGCTACTAACCCACTTACAAACGGTGTCGCCATACTCGTACCAGCCTGCACCACAAACTTGGAATTAATCATCGATGAGCGGTCAAAATTTGCATCGGCGGAAAGCGTCGAAACAATCATTGCTCCTGGTGCTGCTACATCGGGCTTCTGTCCATCATTGCGTAGAGGGCCTTCACTACTGAATTCCGAAATAGTGTCCAATTCTAAGCCCATTTCTCGCACTTGGCCATCAATATCTGTGTACTTGGTTTTAGTAGTATAGGCGGCAACTGTAATTGCACTGCTGGCGGCTCCCGGCGAACCAATTTTTAAAGCATCTTTCACACTTTTACCTGTGAAAAACACTGATGAACTATCATCTAGTGTCCACACATTTAAACATGTGTCAGTTGAAGAAGTGTTGCGGACTCGCAGCTGCCAAATACCTCCCATGACTTGCGAGGGGTCAATACCGCGTATTTGCACAAAGAAATTATGGTCGCCGTTGGCTTGGTCTGGTGCTGGTGTCGCTAATTGCACCCGTGCATCTGGTAACTGGTAATCTTGGGCGGCATTACCTTCAGTAATGATTTTTTGGAAGGGAGTAACAAAACCGTTAGGACTCCGCACAGATACTTCCAATTCGCTGTCTTTGGCATACCAAGCGTTTAACCAAACTATGCCTACTTGATTCAAAGGAACATTGAAGCGCATACCACGAGTGCGTCCACTGGGTATGATTGCTTGTCCATGAATGTTATCGTTTCCTTCGTTACCCGCAGCACAACAAACAATTCTTCCTGGCCCAGTTTCGGCATCAATAACTTTAGATAAAGAATCGCTACCATCATGAGCATCAGCGTGTCCGCCCAAGCTGAGATTCACCACTGCTGGGCGTCCCAACTCCCTAGCAACTCGGAAAATATAACGCACACCATCTGCAATGTGGGCATCCTGTAAATCTGACCTGACGACAACTAATTCCGCTTCTGGTGCGACACCGCCATAACTAGCATCAGCACCGGCGGCAATTCCCGCAACGTGAGTACCATGACCGCCAGTATCCTGAGAAACTGTCAGTTGTGCTCCCGTAAATTCAGCCCCATAGCCGCCCTCTGTGACTCCTGGCCCTGGCAATGTTTGATCCCAAATGTGTAAAATTCGTCCAGCAAAGGCGGGGTGTTTCGGATCGATGCCACTGTCTATAATGCCGATGATTACTCCTTTACCAGTCAATCCGGTTTGATTCTTAAATTCCGGCAGTTTGACTGTTCCCATTGCAGTGTCCATCCTCAAATGAAGTTTGCGTGATGGCTTAATCCGCACAATCACATCTTCTTCAGATAAGACATCTAAACTATCTATCGGTAAGAAAGCTGTCCGCACACTCCCGGAATTTTGATTGACTTCAATATTATATTGTGATAGATAACTTAAGTCTGCATCAGGGTCGCAGTAGATAAAAACGACGCTCTTAGTAGGCTTAACCGGGCTTTTGTGGGCAATGATGCCAAGCGATCGCTTGTGTGTAACTAAAGCTCGATCTCCTTCATTTTGATAGTCTTGATATGCCAAAAGTAGCCCAGGGGAAAGTTTTTCGTGTCTCATTTTTACCTCAAACTCAATTTATTTGCTGTTAACTAAGTAGTGATTTTAGTAGGATAAGTCGCTCTCACATTAATGCAGTCTATGTATTTTTTTAGCCTTGATTATTTGATGCGACTATAGTTATCTATTTTTTTATAGATAACATCAAATAAGCTTAGGAAATGGTAAGTTCTTCCTAAGACAATTGCTAATTCATAACTCATATTTTTGAATTCTGTCTCCCCGATCGTAATTTTCTGTGGCTCGTGATACATTTTTGAGCAGCCGCATCTCAGAATTACCCAAGACTGGAGTCACTAGGAAATTTTATGAAGCTATTAAACTAATCCAGTTTCTCCCGAAATCATTACGGACAAGGTAAATAAAATAAAATTAAGAAGAATTAAGGAATAAGTAAAAAAGATAAATTTAATAAATCTCTGCATTCACCTTTTTGAATGGGTTCTGGTGCTGCTCCTAATCAAACCCCGATGTTCATCCAATTAAGACTGATAACATTTGCGTATAAAACAGCATCAAAAAGGCTAAATCGCTAATGACTACTGAGAAATGACAGATTCTCTATCATAAGTAAGAGTCATAAAGAAGCTAATATTTGCAACGATCGCTTCTAAACATACAAAAAGTTATTCATGCAAATTCAAACACCAGACTGGGTGAAGCACGCTGTTTTCTACCAAATTTTCCCAGATCGTTTTGCCAGAAGCAAACAGCCGCGCAAACGATTATTGCAAGAGGCCCGTTGGGAAGATTGGGACTCTATGCCAACCCTCCAGGGCTATAAAGGCGGCGATTTATGGGGCATTATGGAGGATTTAGACTACATCCAGAATTTAGGGATTAACGCGATTTATTTCACACCGATTTTTCAATCCGCCAGCAATCATCGCTATCATACCCACGATTATTATCAAGTTGACCCGATGTTAGGGGGAAACGAAGCTTTTAAGGAATTGCTCGATGCAGCCCATCAACGAAATATCAAAGTTGTTCTGGATGGGGTATTTAACCATTCTAGCCGGGGCTTTTTCTTTTTCCACGACGTTTTAGAAAATGGCCCCCATTCACCTTGGGTAAATTGGTTCAAAATAGAAGGCTGGCCCCTTTCGGCTTACAATGGCGAATTTCCTGCCAACTACGTAGGCTGGGCGGGAAATCGCGCCTTGCCAGAATTTAACCACGATAATCCAGAAGTACGAGAATACATTATGGAAATTGCCGAATATTGGATTAAATTCGGCATTGATGGTTGGCGATTGGATGTACCATTTGAAATCAAAACTCCTGGTTTTTGGCAGGAATTTCGCGATCGCGTCAAAGCCATCAATCCCGAAGCTTATATTGTGGGCGAAGTCTGGGGAGATTCACGCGAGTGGTTGGATGGAACGCAATTTGACGGCGTGATGAATTATCTATTTGCTGGGCCAACAATTGCCTTTGCAGCAGGCGATCGCGTAGTCTTAGAACAAGTCCAAAGCCGCGACTATCAACCCTACCCACCCTTATTTGCTGCCGAGTACGCCACCAAAATCCAAGAAGTACTGCAACTTTACCCTTGGGAAATTCAGCTAACTCAACTCAATTTGCTTGCAAGTCACGATACAGCCCGATTGATGACCATTGCAGGCGGCGATATAGGCAGTATAGAATTGTCAACTTTGCTGTTACTCACCTTTCCCGGCGCGCCCAGCATCTACTATGGTGATGAAGTTGGTTTACCTGGTGCAATAGATCCCGACTCACGCCGTGGTTTTCCTTTAGAGAGTAACTGGAATCAAGAAATTTTCAATACTCACCGCCAGTTAATTGCCCTCCGCCACACTTACCCAGCCTTGCGTACTGGTGATTACCAAGTTCTCTATGCTCAAGGACAACTTTATATCTTTGCGCGAACTTTGGGGACAGAGGAATTAATAATTGCCATCAACGCTGGCACAAGTTCGGCAACAGCGAATGCAGATGTCGCTACTTTGCGTACTCAACCCAACAAGCCTTTATATGGCACTGCTGAAGTTGAGTGGAATAGTAAAGGAGATCGGCAGTTGTCATTGACTGTTCCCGCACGCAGTGGGTGCATTTTGGGGACTGGGGATTAGGTATTGGGGACTGGGGAACTGGGGAGAAGTTGCAGTAAGTTTTTTTCCTCTGCCCCAATGCCCGATGCGCCATGCCCCATGCCCAATTACATTACCTTCCCGCCACCATTGCAGGCACCAACACCGCATCAATAATATGGATCACGCCATTGTCTGCCAGAATATCTGTTTTTAGGACATTGGCGTTATTTACCTTAAATTTACCGTCGGCAGATTCAATGGCGACAATTGACCCTTCAAGCGTCTCTGCCTCATTAATCTGTACCAAATCATCAGACCTGACATCCCCACTAGCGATATGATACGCCACAATTTTCTGGAGCTTGGGGATATCTTGTAGTAACGAGTCTAAAGTTCCCTCTGGCAGATTAGCAAAAGCTTCGTCAGTCGGTGCAAAGAGCGTGAAAGAACCAGGGCTTTTCAAAGTTTCTATGAAATTTCCAGCTTCAGCAGCTTTTATTAGAGTATTGAAATTACCTGCTGCGATCGCAGTTTCCACAAGGTCAGCCATGAGGTGCGTTATTTAATACTACAAGTTACTTATAAAGTGACTAAAATATCTTAGCCTCTATCAATAGAGAGGTTGCTGGCGATTTAACAGACAGCAGTAGACTGATTTAGTACTGTTACACTGGAGAATGACCCCAAGAACCACTGATTATGCTAAAGCGTTCTAAGTTCGAGACAACTCAATCTCAGATTATGCACCGTGCTGAGGATCTGATTAGTGCAGCCTCAAATCGATACCGCATTACGGTTCAGGTAGCAAATCGTGCTAAACGTCGGCGTTACGAAGACTTTGAAAGTAACGAAGATGCGATGATGAAGCCGGTGCTAAGGGCAATAATCGAAATGTCCGATGAGTTGACTCAACCAGAAATTATCGGCGAACTATAAGATTGAGTGCTGAGTGGTAAGTGCTGAATTCTGAATCAGGCAAATTCATCTTTTCACTCAGCAACGCCCAAAATATTGTTCTATGAAAAAGAAAAAATTTCTATTTAAATCAATTTTCTCAAAACTCACAACTCAGCACAAGCGAAACGCCGAGCTACCGCTAACACTACTACTACTACTTACCTTAATACTAGTGAGTGTAATTGTTTTAGGTTCAGGAGCGGATAAATCAATACATAGAATATTTAGTATCCAACCTGCTTCTGCCCAGAGAATCACGCCTAGCGATGTTTGGCAGCTGGTGTATCAACAATTGCCAGATTTTCCACGGGAAAATAAGTATATCAGTAAAGAAAATGGGAAAGTTGCCGAAAACAACACTTTAGCAAATCGCCTAATTAGATATCACATTTATACCAAAGGGCGGGCCCCCATTTATCGCTTAGATTGGAAGTTGACTTTAGCTGATTACCTGGGTGTGAACGAAATTATGTATGATACTACCTATCCAGGGAATGACTCACTACGGGAAAATCCGATAGAAGGCGATCGCAAAGCTATCAAAAGTCTCACCCGCAGCCAACGAGATGCCTTAGTACAAGTCTTAGTCAATATATTTAATCCTGCTTCTCAAAATACCCTATCTCCTAATTCCAATACAGCACCCAGTCCGACTACATCAACTACCCCACAGCCACCACAACGAGGAGGTGCCGAACTCCTAAAATGATAAATTTTCCTTGTTTTGAAACAACTCGGTTTTGACCGAGAAGGGTGTGGGGTGTGGGGTTGCAGGTATTAGATAAAGAACGTTCTCCCGCACCCAACGGGTACAAGCCCCTGTTTTTAAATATGGAAAAAATCAAAAGATGTATGTAGTGACACGTATGTGCAAAATATACAGCGTCCGTTTTGAAACCCCTGCTTTTAAGTATGGGGTTCCCCACACCCCACACCCTATCCCCTACACCCTTTTCATTCAGCACTCAGCTATATTTGCCAACAATTTGACTCACCTTGATAAAGGTACTGTGCGCCTCTACCCGTTTACCTTATTTAACGTGAGTTCGATAAACCTCTCCCTGCCTTGAACTTTAGTTCAACGCTGTCCCTCTCCGACTCGGAGAGGGACGATTTTGCCAAGTAAAATCAGGGAGAGGTCTTTTTGATTGAGCGAATTAAAGGACACTATATAAGCCGTCGAATTCACGTTTATTTAGACAGAAATCGCTATAACTCATTGAGAATGCTAGAAGTTATTAGGCAAAGGTAACAAGTCACAGTAATATAAACGTACTAATATAATTCAAAGCAGAGAAATTCATGCCATACCAAAAAAAACAAGAGGGTGGTTATTGCTGAGAGACTAATGCTACCTTAAAGCCACAAATTGATTCACCATCACCGCCAATGCCAGCATACCCAAAATTGTCATTAATCCTGCAGGCATAAATTTGCGTGTTTTTATTAGTCTAAATGCAAAGAAAACTACTAAAACAGCAGTAACTAACACTGCTAAAATCGCACCCCAAGTTTGTCCTTGGAGTTGAAAGTAAGCGGCAAGTATTAGTAATAAACCGCTAATGCTACCACTTAAGAGTGAAACCTTACTTGTAGCTTGAATGTAGCCAATAACCCCACCAACAATCGCTAATATGCCGTAGGCAAAAGCAGCAATTATACTTAAATTCATTGTTAAAACCTATGTAGACTTTGACTTTACTGCCAGGGTCAGCAGACAATTTACCATAGCTATCTAGCTATACCACACAGTTGATTTATGGATAATCAAGCGATGCCAATGGCAAATACTTCTTCATATACAAAGATTCAATATCTCCAGCGTCAAGCTGCCTCACTTTTACTGTACCAATCTGTTCTGCAAGGCGAAGTCGGGATAGCATTTCTGGAACTGTTGCAAGCTATACGTTACACTGACACCGATGCACGGGGTTGTCTCCAAGCTTACGGTAATTACTTTTACGCTTTGGCTGCTAGAAATCAAAACTGGGAAGACTATTTAATTACTCAAATTCTCTTTTGTGAGAATCCTTTTACAAGGCTGGCGGGAGTGCAAGAATTTGAAGATTTGCCCCCAGCTTTAATAACAGCAGTTCAGCATGATTTACAAGTATTGCAAAGCCTCTATGAGTGTAGCAGCGCTTCTTTGAGCGAGTGGGTACAAAACGTAGCTCACATGCCGATTTCACCAGTAGTGTGGTATAAAGAGCAAGAATTGCTAGGAGTAGAGACAAAATTCATTACATATCTACAAGAGTTAGATAATTGGGGTGATGCTGTAGAAGAGTTAGCAGCTTATTATCGGCAATGTGGCTCTGGTTTATTTGCAGAATATCGCGCTTTACGCTGGCAATCGGGGCAGTTTATCGGTATTAGATATTCTGACCCGGTTAAACTGAGTTCGCTTGTCGGTTACGAATCTCAAAAAGATGCTTTGCTGAAAAATACAGAGTTTTTATTATCAGGAGAGATGGCACTGCATGTATTACTTTACGGTAGTCGCGGTTCTGGCAAATCTTCTTTAGTGAAATCTTTGTTAAATGAATATAGCAATCGCAGCCTCCGCTTGTTGGAAGTGGCAAAATCCGATTTAAAAGACCTACCAAAAATCGTGGAACATTTACGGGGTGTGTCACAAAAATTTATTATCTTTGTCGATGACCTTTCATTTGAAGAAGATGATGATGCCTTTAAAGCCCTCAAGGTAGTTTTAGAAGGTAATTTGACGGCACGGCCGCAAAATGTAGTTGTGTATGCTACTTCCAATCGCCGCCACTTGATTCGGGAGTTTTTTGTGGATAGACCTGCACCAAAGGATAACGAGGAAATCCATGCCTGGGATACGATGCAGGAGAAGCTTTCGTTTAGCGATCGCTTTGGTTTAACCTTAACTTTTGAACCAGCCAATCAGAAAACTTATTTAAAAATTGTACAACATCTAGTGGCACAAGCTGAAATTAATATTACCCAAGAAGATTTAGAATTTCAGGCATTACAATGGGCAACTCGTCATAATGGTCGTTCTGGACGTACAGCACGGCAGTTTGTTGATTTTTTAAAAGCAGATTTAACAATTTTTCATGCAAATAAAAATATATCCAACACTTAACATTAAAATTATTTCATTAATGATTGCGCTTTTTTGTAAATTACAGAACAATGTTATGCAATATTAACTAAAATTAAAGATTTCATAACAATTACGATCCCAAATCTGGGAAAAATATCTTGACTAACAAACAGAACAATAAATTACAAACCACTTACATTAAGTATTTTATGTATATGTGTTGTTTAATTACGAGTTACGTTAGCGTAGCGGTAGCGAGTCCACGTACTCTTTCAGAGAAGCAAGCTACGCTTTTAGCGTCTCGTAGAGAGCTTCATTACGAATTATAAATTACTATGAAAGCTACTTATTCAGATAATTTAACTACGCTAAAAACCAGCAATATGCAATCAGTAACGATCGGCAATAGATTTATACTAGTGATAGTTGCCTTTAGTGTGAGTTTTGGTCTTAGCCTTGTCCCAAGCTGGGATTTTAATAAAGCCTTTCTCACAGGTGTAATTACTGCCGTTACTATCCATACAACAGCATTATTCATAGATAAGCGGCGTAGAAATTATGAAATGTTTGTTTTAGGTTCGCTCCGCAAGCGAATTAAAGATATGGAGGAATTAAAGGCTCGTGTTGTCAGAGAAATAAATCAAATTGAAGAACATCATAATTTACTATATGCTGAATCACAACAGCTGCAAAATCAAGTTATAGAAAGTCGTAGCCAAAGAGATAGTTTACATCGAGAATTAAGAGCATTTGCCGGACAAAAGAAGCAATTAGAAACAGAAGTTAATAGCCTGCAACTTGAAATTAATAATTTGCAGAATAATCAAACTGAATTGAACAATGCTTTTTCTATTCTCACCGCAGAAAAGCGCCGTTTAGAGTCAAATTGTAATGTATCTCGCGCTGAAATCGCCCAATTGCAAAGTCAAATTTCCGAGCTACAACACGAGAAACAAGAAATTGAAAGTAATTTAACTCTTTTAGGCAGACTCAAACCCCAATTAGAAGAAAAATTATACGAACTGCGAATTGCAATTCAAGAGCTAGAAGTTGAGACAACCCAAAATAATCAATTGCTGGTAGCAACGAAAACCGAAAGAGAAAATATCCAAGCTATTCTTAATTATTCACAAACCCAACTCGCAGAACACAAAGCCGAATTACAGCAATTACAAGGCCAAGTTTCATTATTGCAAGAAGAACGAGACTCATTACAAAATCAAGTATGGGAATTACTACAACAAGTAGAAACCTTGAATCCAGAGCCTTTATCTGATAATTCCCAAGAAGATGATATTGAGTTGTTTCCATTTTCCGAAATAATTGAATCTTCAAATGTAATTGAAAATTCGGAAGTTGAGACATCGGAAAATATCTCTGAAGAATGGACGAATTTTCTCGGAAATCTTCCAGGACATGAGTTACAAGTATTAAAAGCTATAGTTGAACAAGATAATCCCAATAGTGCTATTAAAAAAATTGCCGAAGCAAATATTACTATGCCAAATTTATTAATCGATTCTATAAATGAACGTGCAAATGATACTATTGGAGAATTAATAATCAATTCTGATTCCGAAAGTCCAAAAGTTTATCAGGAGCATATAACAGATGTCAAAAAAATGATTGCGATGTATGAAGGCCTCATGGCTAGACATACTTCGTCAAATTAAATTGTTATTGCCGTCGTAAAATTTAGTAGTAAGATGATACCCCTTATTTACTTACCGCGTGTTTCTGCATTTAGAATAAAGTGAAGTGTAATACATGGCAAAGCTCAAAATCTCGAAGAAAATATCCACTGCTTTAATCAATTCCCTTGGTGCGGGGGTAGTACCAAGAGTAGGAGTTGAATATATCGCAGTCGGGCGAGAAAAAGAACTAAAAAGCCTATTACAAAATCTCGATGATATTGCAGAAGGTGTCGCAGCATTTCGCTTCATAATTGGTAACTACGGTTCAGGAAAAAGTTTTTTATTACAACTAATTCGCAACCGCGCTATGGAGCAAGGTTTTGTAGTAGCTGATGCTGATTTATCTCCCGAACGGCGATTAGCTGGAAGCAACAATGAAGGTGTTGCTACCTATCGAGAATTAATGAGCCACCTCGCTACAAAAACTCGTCCTGATGGTGGTGCTTTAGTCTCGATTTTAGAAGGATGGATTAATAAAATTCAACAAGAAGTGGTTAAAGAAACTGAAATGCGTCCCAATGACGATGGTTTTGATGACCAAGTTGAATCGAAAATTAGGCAAGTGGTTCAGTATATTGAAGATTTAGTTCACGGTTTTGATTTTGGTAGCGTGATTATCGCTTATTGGCGTGGCTACCGATTGGATGATGATAATTTAAAAAATGCAGCGATGCGCTGGTTGCGCGGAGAATTTACTACTAAGGTTGAGGCGAAAGCTGCTTTAGGAGTGCGGGTAATTATTGATGATGATAGTTGGTATGACTATATAAAACTGTTTGCTAAATTTGTCGCTGAGATTGGCTATAAAGGACTGTTAATTTTAGTTGATGAAGCTGTACATTTATATCAAATATCTACCACCGTTACACGAGAAAAAAATTATAATCGACTCCTCGCAATGTTTAACGATACCATGCAATGTAAAGCAGAACATCTTGGTATTGTTGTTGGTGGAACAACTAAATTTTTAGAAGACCCCAAACGGGGACTTTTTGCAGACCAAGCTTGGCAAAGACGCACCAAAGAAAGTCGTTTTGTTGCACAAGCTAATGTTCAAGAACATTTAGGGCCAGTGATTCGGCTAAATCCTTTGAGTGAAGCAGAAATATTAACGCTTTTGCAACGTTTAGCTGAGATTCATGCGCTCAATTTTGGCTATGAACAGACTTTGACAAATCGTGAGTTGAAGGAGTTTGTGCAAGAAATTATTAATCGCCTGGGTGCAGAAGCATTACTGACACCAGGAGAAATTGTGCGAGATTTTATGAGTGTGCTGAATATTATTCACCAAAATCCAGGAATTGCGTTTGGTGAATTAATTCATGGCTCTAAATTTAAACCTACTGCTATGGGTAAAGATGCAGATGTGGATGAGGATGGCGCAGCAGAATTTAGTTTGTAGTTTACTCTTTAGTAATTGGTAAGCCTAGCCAATCACTAAGTTCATAAGCTAACCAGTCAAGTTCTGGAGGAGTGGCAGGAAAAAAATGCAATTCACCAGTTAAAATGTCATACTTTTTAGTTGCTGCCCAAATTGTCAAGCAAGGTTGATTATAAGTATCCTTACTTCGTTCTAGACGTAGAATATCTTGTCTAAAACTTGGAGATGGGTGAAGACGTTTAATTCCAAACAATTCATAAATCAAGGCAATTTTTTGACGATTAATACAAAGCTTCTTTTTACCAAAAATACCTATAAAAGTATAAATAAATAATAAAATTACAATTGATGAAAATAATATTAAAGATGCTAATGTGAAAATGTTTATCCCAGCATAAAAAATTGGTAAAACAGGAATAAATAAAAGAATTAGTAGAAATATAATTAAGGTCATAATAGTTCTTTGGCTAAAGAAACCTCTAGGTGAAATGAGAATTTCTAAAGAGTTAGCATTCTTAATCAAGACAATTTTACTACCAGGAGGTTTTCTAGGGGGTAAATTACTTTGTATCCTGGGAATCTGAGATGTATTTCCTGGTTTGTTTAAAGCTTGCAAAGCGTCTTCAGCAGAAGTCAAACGTTGATTCGCAATCGGTTCTGTCATTTTCCTTAACCAACTGCTGAAAGTAGGATTAATATTAGCTAACTGTTCAAATTCAAGCCGCAAGTCAGTTTGTGGTAAATCGGCTGGATGCTGACCTGTTACTAAATAAATTAAAGTTGCTCCCAAACTGTAAAGGTCAGAACCAGGAATAGCTCTACCATTAAATTGTTCTGGTGGTACATAGCCGTAAGTTCCCATTACTATAATTGTGCTGCTTCTTCTGGCGATGGTTTGTACTGAACCAAAATCTACTAAGTACACTTCACCAACACTATTACCAGAGCGATTTGTTAATAGAATATTACTTGGTTTGATATCACGATGAATCACGGGCGGTTGACGACCATGCAGATATTTGAGAATTTCTAGAATGGCTTTTGCTAGTTCCTTAACTTCTTCTTCACTGAAACTACGCCCAGCTTTTAGTTGTGCTTCTAGAGATTGGGCTGGGATATAACTTTGTACGAGTGCAAATCCTTTACTGTTGGGTGAATCTAGCTCAAAGTAGTTAAGGTAGCGAGGAATAGCTGGGTGGGATAGTGCTTTGAGAGTTTCAGCTTCCCGCTCAAATAATTTGAGGTCGTTCCATTCAAATTCATTACCAAAGGATAGTATTTTGACCACTACTAATTCTAGAGTTTGTAAGTCACGAGCTAGCAGCGATCGCCGTCCGGCTTTTTTGCCTAGTTCCTGTTGCACTTGATACCTTTCCAACAGGATTTCTTGGTTAGAATCTGGTAATTCTCGACTTGTCATTTGCTCGTGACTCCAAAGCTTTGTCGCTTTTATAGCTTTCCTGTTTGTTACTACCCCACTGTAAGATTACTTAAGTCAGCAACAAGCCTTAGAGAAATGTAAGAAGTTTATTGCAAAGGAGTAGCGATCGCCTCAAATTGCTGCCAACAAAGATACAATGCACGCGGTACGTGAAAACATCCTTTCCATTTGCCACCTTTGAGGTTTAACAATACTTCTCCACGCCGATTCAGGTAGCCAAACCACTCACCGTATTCTGAATCAGCAAAATGCGACCAGGCGTAATCGTGCATCTTTTGATACCATTCCCAACACACCTCACGCCCTGTCAAGCGATAGCCCATCGCTAATGCAACCAAAGACTCTAGGTGAACCCACCACAGCTTTTGATCCCATTCCAATTGTTGTGGGGGATGACCATCTGCATCCATAAAGTAATACAGTCCGCTGTACTCGCTATCCCAAGCAAAATTCAGAATATTTAACACCACATCGACGGCTTGGTTAATAGTTTTGGTGTCGTTTTTCCGACGTGCGATGTCCATGATAAACCACATCGCTTCGATCCCGTGACCTGGATTAATCAGCCTTCCCTCAAAACTATCGATGTAGGAACCGTCAGGGGCAACGTTTTCGTACATTAGTCCCCGTTCTTGGTCGAGAAAATCGGTCATCACTTCGCGGACTGTCTCAGCTAGGACATTCTCTAGTGCTTCTTTTGGTAGCAACCATTCCATTTCTAGAGTCAGGTTGGCTAAAATCATCGGTACAGCCAATGATTTCATCGGGCGTGTGCCGGGATAGGTTTTATTATATTTGCCCTTCGGGTTGTCTTTGCGGCGTAATACGTTGTTATAAGCCTGCATCGCCACATCCTTTGCCCATTCTTCGCCGCCAGTAAGTGCATATTGACTAAATGCCATCGCTGCAAAGCAATCAGAAAAGATGTTGTAGGGGTGAACCAATGGTTTCCCTTCACGGGTGAGGGCAAAGTACCAGTTACCATCGCTATCTCTACCATGTTGGGCGAGAAAATTAGCGCCGTTGCTGGCAATTTTTAGCCAATTTTCGCGCTTTTCTAGCTGGTTGTAAAGCATGGAAAAAGTCCATACTTGGCGGTTTTGCAGCCAAATGAATTTGTCTGTATCATAAATTTTGCCTTCGCGATCGAGGCAGGTGAAATAGCCGCCTTGCTTCCAATCAAGAGAATATTTTTCCCAAAAGGGGAGTACGTCGTTGAGGAGAGCGTTTTTGTAAAGTTCAGCGTAGGCGTAGCCCGCCGAAGGCATCGCTTGAAAATTATACTCCATAAATTTCCTCCCCTTTTGTGCTAAAACCAACAGCTTAACAGTTATCACATTTTGGCTTGAACTTGTAGCGTAGGCGTAGCCCTTCTCTACGAGAGGCTACGCCTACGGCTGCGCTCAGGAACCGCCCGTCGTAGACATCGCGTCAGACTTTTACAAGATTTAGTCAGCAGCAGTTATACTTCTATCTTGTATCTTGCACCATTCTCAATAACCGTAGGGGAGCCAGTGAGGTTGTTATGAGTCAGATTGAACGAGTTGCGATCGTTGGAGGAAACCACGGTAATGAGTTAACAGGAGTACATTTAGTCAAAAAGTTTCAGCAATATCCTAATTTAATTAACAGGGCAAGTTTTGAAACTCTGGCATTACTTGGCAATCTCAAAGCTATTGAAGAAGGCAAACGATACATTGAAAAAGATTTAAATCGTTGTTTCACTAATCAAGGTTTACAAAATCCCCAACTCTCAAGTTATGAAGATATGCGGGCAAAAGCAATTCAACAGATATTGCAACCGCAAAATCAGCCGTTTGTAGATGTAATTGTTGATTTGCACAGCACAACTGCCAATATGGGGTTAAGTCTGATTTTTTGTGATATGCATCCTTTCTTGCTCCGGTTAGGCGCTTATTTAAGTTCTATCAATCCTTTGGTGAAAGTCTTTATTAATCAGGAATCCAAAGAAAATGGTTTTCTCCGTTCTTTGTGCGAATTGGGTTTTGTTATAGAAGTTGGTGCTGTAGCTCAAAATGTTTTAAACGCTAAATTATTTCAGGAGACAGAACAGCTTATTTATGCAGTTTTAGATTATTTTGAAAGGTGCAATCAGGGTAATATTCCGCAGACAAGCAATCACCTTACACTTTATAAATACATTCAGACTATCGATTATCCGAGAAGCGATGCCTACGGTGGGCTGCGCCTACGCGGGGAAATTCAAGCCATGATTCACCCCCAGCTTCAGTTTAGGGATTATGAACCTTTGCATCCAGGCGATCCAATGTTTCTGACTTTTGAAGGAAAAGATATTTTCTATGAGGGAGCGTCTACTGTTTATCCTATTTTTATTAATGAAGCAGCTTACTACGAGAAAGGAATTGCGATGTATTTAAGTCAAAAGCAGGAAGAAATAGTTTAAGTTGTTCATTGCCTTTGTCTCACTTTTATCTCTATTTTTATTCTCTAACACCTCTAAACCACAAATCCCAGAACTACAGACAAATATTTTTGGCAATTAATATCAATTTTCTGTCTGCAATAACCAAAAGCCGCTATAAGTCATACCAGAATCATCGGGTTGAACTAACAAAAAATGCAATCCTCGGCAATGTTTTTTGCGTTGTTCAAATGCTTGGGCTGCTGTTGTAACTTCTGGATCTTCAAATGTGGCAACAATCCACCTATCTACCAAGCTAGCTTCTAATATTAAGCCATTCGGTGCGCCAGAAATGTAGTTCAAGCTGACGGCACGGGCTTGCTGCAACCACCGTGCTAGGCGCATTGATTGCCGTCCTCCATAAATTACGACACCAGGAACGGGGACTGTTGATGCCAAACCTAAATTGATGGGTTTGAAATGTTCTGGAATGTGCAAAATGGGAATGGGGCGATCGCTAAATCTCGTTTCTACATCACTAGCAGCTAAACTTGCAAAACGCCATTGTTCTCCCCAAAGGTTTTCTGGTAATGGTGTTGGGGGTGGTTTATCCAGGGTTGAGGGATATTGCTTTTCTTCTAACCACTGCTTTAACGCCAAGGTGTGGCGGGTAGGTTCGACATTTATACTTAAATTGCGTCCAGCCGCCTCAATTAAGTTTAGAGACTGAGGACGAAACACCTGAATTACATCTGGCAATTTTTCACCAGCAGCTAGCTCAAGTTGAGTCGCAACCCAATTAGAATTTGCTGCTGACTGGAGACAGGTGGCTTCATATTCAAAGCTGCGAGTTGCGTCACAAATCAACAATTCCCATAAAATTTGTCCAGACGCATCTTGTGAGGGACGACGATAAAAATCAACCTGCCAAGTTTTCATAATTATGGGGGGATGGGGCATGGGGCATTGGGCATGGGGAGATGGGAGAAATAGCTGAAAGTTTTAAGTTCAGAGGTTCAACTTCCGAGTTCAGAGGTTCAACTTCCGAGTTCAAAGGTGCAACTTCCGAGTTCAAAGGTGCAACTTCCGAGTTCAGAGGTACAACTTCCGAGTTCAAAGGTATAATTTCCGAGTTCAGAGGTTCAACTTCCGAGTTCAAAGGTTCAACATTCAAGCTCATCTTCCCATGCCCAATGCCCAACACCAATTTATAAAGCCTGAATCCATTCTTTGACTGAATATTCAGTCCAGATGCCATTTTTCCAGTAAGGATCGTTTTCAATTAACTGGCGCACAGTGGCTTCGTCTTCGGCTTCGTAAATCCCAAAAACTTTTGTAACATCCTTGGTGGGGCCGATAGTAATCAGCACACCGGATTCTTTCTGTTTTGCTAATCCGTCTAAATGAGCTTGACGATAGGGGGCGCGTTTTTCGATAACGTCTTCGCAGTAAGTTCCCCAGAGTACATATTTAGGCATGGTTAAGACTATTTTGGATTTTGGATACTTCGACTTCGCTCAGTACAAGTTTTAGATTTTGGATTTTAGATTTTGCAGCCAGTGCATCGGGGAGTGAGGAATTATATCATGTTCGCTTGGTTACTTATTAAACTTCAAGAACCCCACCCCGCCAAAGCTACGCTTTGTCTCCCCTCCCCGCCTGCGGGGAGGGGTTGGGGGTGGGGTGTAATAATTGTGGAAATCAAACTAATTACCCGGACTTGATATTATTAATTTCTCACTCCTAGCAAATGACAAATGACTAACTTCTCAAGTTAACACCGAATTTTTCCACCAAAGCTTCGCGGACTTTATTATGTACTGGTTCGACTTCAGCCTCAGTCAGAGTACGATCGCTAGCCCGATAAATTAAGCGGAATGCTAAACTCCGTTGTCCTTCGGGGACGTTTTCGCCCCGATATTCATCAAATAATTCCACCGATTCGAGCAAATCTTTACCAGCTTTGGTAATTACTTTTTCAATTTCGACAACTGAGATTTTCACGGGTGCGAAAAAGGCGATGTCGCGATCGCTAGCTGGATATGTAGAATAAGGCTGGAATCTGGAGACGAGAATTTCATCTTCTCCCAGAGAATCTAAAAGCACATCTAGATCCAATTGAAAGACATAAACGGAATCTGGTAAACCTTTTTCTCGTCGCAGTTGGGGATGGAGTTGTCCAAAAATCCCTAGTCTGTTACCCCGAATCCACAGGGAAGCAGTGCGTCCTGGATGTAAGCGATCGTCGCGGCGATCGGGTTGAAATTCGATTTGCAAGCTAAGTTGCCGAAATACACTTTCTAAAATGCCTTTGGCTTCAAACCAGGTGATGGGTTCTTCGCGTCCACTTTTTGACCATCTGCCAACGGAAATATCCCCTCCCATAATTCCCGCTAGGGCTTCTGTTTCTTGCAAACCGTCTTCTTCTTGCCAGAAAATTTGCCCGATTTCAAAGCCGTTCAGCGCACCATTACCCTGCTCTAAATTGTATTGAAAAGCATCAATTAACCCAGAGATCAAATCGGTTCGCAGCGCTGAATATTCGACAAATAAGGGATTGGACAGTACTATATTTCTGTCTTCTCCTGGTTTGACTAAAGAATAGTGGATTAATTCTGTCAATCCTTCAGCCCGGAGGAAAGCTCGTAATTTGCGAATCACTTCCTCATCTAAAGGCAGATAGCCAGCTTCCGCTTTTTCTGGTAAAGTATCGCAGAATTTGTTGTAACCATAGAGACGGGCGATTTCTTCAATTAAATCAATTTCGCGCTCTAAGTCGCGGTAACGATAGGGTGGTACGGAAACAGACCACGTAGGTTGATGGCTGCTATCTTCTCCTGAAGAAGTCAACTGACACCCCAATGCAGTTAGGATGCGCTCAACATCTTGTTTTTGCAGTTCGCCTGTATCTTCTCCTAAATCTATCGGCCCCAATATCTGATTAACTCGCTCTAAACGCAGGGCGATAGAACGACTCCAGGTAGACGGATCGGGGCGGGTGTCGGCAATTTCTTGCTGGACAATAATTCCACTCGCTAATTCGCTAATTAAGGATAAGGCGCGGCGATTAGCTATTTCCAACTCAGCCCGATTAACTCCCCGTTCGTATCTGCCAGAAGCCTCACTTCTTAACCCTACACTCCTCGAAGAACGGCGAATTGCCACAGAATCAAATAAAGCTGCTTCTAAAACTAGGCTTTGAGTACCTTGATGGACTTCTGTTTCTTCTCCACCCATGACTCCCGCCAGGGCAACGGGCCTGTCGTTAGCGGTGATTAACAAATTTTGGGTTATCAGGGTGCGAGTTTGTCCATCCAGGGTTTTGAGCGATTCTCCATTATTGGCGAAGCGAACGCCGATGGTTAAATTTTCACTACTTGCAATAGATTTTAGGCGATCGCCATCAAAGGCGTGCAGTGGTTGTCCCCATTCCAACAAAACGTAGTTAGTAATGTCCACCACATTACTGATAGGACGTACCCCAGCCGCCCGCAAACGCTGTTGCAGCCATTCGGGAGATGGAGCAATTTTCACCTGTTCAATTACCGTACCGATGTATGCAGGACAAGCTTGGGTATCGGCAATTTTTAAAGCTAAATTTCCGGCATTTTTGGGAATAGATACTTCAGCAGGTTCAGGAATGCTCAACTTTCCACCCGTTAAAGCTGCTACTTCTCTGGCTACACCTACCATACTCAGAGCATCAGCGCGATTTGCAGTTGCCGTCAGGTCTAAAATTACATCATCTAAACCCAACAACGGCCGCACATCACTACCCAATGGTAAATTTTCCTGGGTAAAAATGTGGATTCCGTCTACATCGGTAGGCAAACCAAGTTCCTTTAAAGAACAAATCATGCCCTGAGATGGGACACCACGTAGTTTTGCAGGTTTAATTTTTAAATCTATTTTGGGTAAGTAAGTACCCGTAGTTGCCACAGGTACATAGATATCTGCCTTCACATTGGCAGCGCCACAGACAATATTTAAAGTTTCACCTGTACCGATATCCACTTGGCAAACACTCAATTTATCGGCGTTGGGATGGGGTTGACGCTCAAGCACTTTGCCGATGACCACACCATTTGCCCAAGTGCGGCGGTCTTCAATCTCTTCAACCTCAAACCCCGCCATTGTCAGGGTTTCGGCTAATTCTTCTGGACTAAGTTTTATCTCTACTAGTTCGCGCAGCCAATTTAGAGAAATACGCATGGAGTGTGCTTGTTTTAGGAATCGTCTTTTGCTCTTATTTTAGGGTGCCTGCTAGCGATCGATGGCTACTCGCCCCGCAAGGCACACCCTTCCACTTGAACAATCCTACTACGTTAGACAAGCAATGTAAAAATAAGTAAATACTGAGAATATATCTACGCAGGGAAGAAATACCGATTATCCAAAATCCGGCTACAGATGTCAAGCTGAAAATCCAGATTCAGTCTAACTTTTTTAATTACGAATTACGAATTACGTAGCTTGCTTCTCGCCAAAGGCGAGTATTACGAATTACGAATTACGAATTACGAATTATTTAGTCATCTAATTTTTACTAACAACAATTTTAGCAATGTAGTCTTTGAGTGCGATCGCCTTTTTGCTATTTGGGTACGGGGAAACCCCTATCAATCTCACCGAATACTTATCTAAAAATTGAATTGGTAAAGCATCACGACCTGGGACAAGGGTTAGCGTTAATGTTGAAACTTGCTGACCATTTTTTATGATGTCTAATCCAATAATAACTTGCCCTTGCCAAATACAAGTTACATCAGAAGGACACCGAGAATCCTGGATAACTTTTGAAAATTTGATTTCAATATTGTCAGTGGGGAGGTAAGCTGTCCTTCCATATCTCAGATAAAATGGAGTATTTAAAGTAGTTCCAACTCTAGCCATCAATTGTTGATGATTACCTTGAGCAATTGATTTAACTTCTATGCTTGAAAGCTTGATATTTGATAATATTCCATAGCTAGGAAGACAATTTGCTCCACCAATCAATGTTAATATAACTGCTGCGCTTACTACACTTTTCATTTTTTATACTCCATAATTAGGGAATTTTATTATTAGTTGAGCCAGAAAGCAGGCTGATAAATTGTTCTATGTTCTGCTAGAGTGAAGCTTTAAAAGATAAAACGCAATTAGCTAACTTTTGTGCGTAGGCGCAGCCCTTCTCCTATCGGAGACGCTCTTGCTAGCTTGCTTCCCCGGAGGGATACGGGTGCGCTCAGGAAGCGCCCGTCGTAGACATTGCTTCTTGGATAACCATTACGATTGAGAACCATTTGGTTTCTCACGCTTGAGCTAAAATACCATAAATCGAGCAATCTAAATACACAAGCTTTTTTCTGATTTCAAAAACTTCAACAGCGCTTTTCAACAATTTGTTGCTTAATTTATCTTGAGGATTCACTCTAGTTTTACTTTCTAGCACTATTAGTGCATAGTTTAGCAATTATTACATTATGTAAAAGGGACATTATTTTTTCTCTATTCTCAACAAGCCCAGCTTATTGAAATGAGCAACGATCGCGATTTCACAAGGCGTAGCCCATCGGAGATATGGCTTTGAGACTTGGAAAATAAATCAAATGAGAAATGCTGATTTTTCTGGTTGGTTCTTAACATTGGTTGCGATCGCGAGTAATTTAGATGCGATCGCTAGAGCGATCGCAGAACTTGAATCTTTAAAACTCGATAAAACCTCACAAGTAATATTTTCTCACTCAATAGACTACAAAAATTACACTTTTCTCTTTTTTGTAGTGTAATTATATTGCATTGTGTTGTCGAACTCCAAAGAGATAAATTTGCCCCTCTTTGAGCCGAACAAATTACTGTACAAACTGCCTCTAAAGCATTCACTATCAGGATTATCGGACAATTTGCTGAAATTTATCTCAACAATATCGAAAGAATAGACAATCCAATCTAAAGAATAGGCAATCCAATCGAAATTTTGTTCATTTTAAATGTAAATCTGATTTTATATACTTTTACTAAATGTGGTGATTGCTGTTTTTATTAGTAATTTTTATTGAAAATAAAAGTAAAAAAAATGCTTTCATTCATGTCGTTAATCTTCCTCTTGATAGAGGTATTTCAGTTTGAGTAATAGGAGTTTAATTCTAATGGCAACTTCTGGCAATAGCAATCAAACAACTGGGTCACAAAGTACTAGTAACAATTTAACTGGTAATAGCAATTTTTCTTTCAGTGATGGCAAATGGCAGTCCAGCGATGGCAGCAGTTTAGATGGTAGCGGTGGCTCCGGTAGCAGTGCCTCCGGTAGCAGTGTCTCTGGTGGCGGTGGCCCCGGTAGCGGTGGCTTTGGTGGCAGTGCCTCCGGTAGCAGTGTCTCTGGTGGCGGTGGCTCTGGTAGCGATGGCTTTGGTGGTGCTGCTAGCGGTAGTAATCCTTTCACTTCCTTCATCGGTGGTGGTAACTCATCCACAACCAGTGAAGATGGAAAGTACAAATATAATTACGAGCGACCACTTGACGAGCGGGCTTTAACTGATACCAATAATCCGTTCAATCAACTCATCGGAGTCCTTGGCGGTGATATTAGTGCATTAGGTGGTGGTAGCGACAACCCCTTTGCTGGTGGCGCATCTGGTGGGAACGCATCTGGTGGTAATGCATCTGCTGGTGGCGCATCTGGTGGTAATGCATCTGGTGGTAGCGGCAACCCCTTTACTGGTGGCGCATCTAGTGGTAATGCATCTGGTGGTAGCGGCAACCCCTTTACTGGTGGCGCATCTAGTGG
>NZ_JAVRCB010000036.1:37345-91043 GCF_034530955.1 Nostoc sp. DedQUE05
TAACGCATCTGGTGGTAGCGGCAACCTTCCTGGTAACTTACCATTTGGCAGCACTCCGCCCTCCAAGGAAAGTGGTAGCAACCTACCTGAAACTGGCAACGGTCAACCTGTACCTTATAAGAGCGACAACTGGATAGCTGATATTCAAAAATTAGATGGTGCAAATGCTACCGGCAACAGTGGTCAAGGTAACGGTAACTGGCTATATGGTAGTAACAACACAACCGACGGTAATGGTAACTGGAATTTTGGTAGCGGTAACACAACCAACGGTAACGGTAACTGGAACTACGGTGATGGCGGCAAAACCGAAGGTAATGGCAACTGGGGCTTTGGTAACGAGAGCACAACCAACGGTAACGGTAACTGGAACTTAGGCAATAACAACGACATCCTTGGTAATGCCAATACACTACCTGGTAGTAAAAACGATATCCTTGGTAGTGGCAATACTGCCAATGTAACTAACAGCAATCTTCTTGGAAACCGGATTGAAGCCAGTGGTGATGACAAAACACTCGTTGGTAATGAAGGCTGGAATTTCTCTGTTAGTGGCGAACTGATATCACTAGGTAGTACTAAGCCTAGCCAAAATATAGGAACTGATGTCAGCAGTTTACTCAGCAGTTCTGACCTTGTAACATCCGCCATATCAAATCCAGGCTACAACAACCCAAATTATGATTTCTCTACCATAGCCTAAAAGTTTGTAGCAGACAGGAGCCAGTTTTGCATCGGTAAGCCTATCTATTGTGGCAATGGCCCTTTTTACCAACTTGAGTTGATTACATTTTGAATACAATACTTCTGGGTTAAGCTTTGCAGTTGACATTGCTCTCATTGAGCGGCGCAAGAATCAACCTTCTATAGCAATCCTAAATCATTCGTGAGAGAGAAAATCGGTGAAAGGCTTTAAAACACCCACTTTTAATCTCAGTATTTTCTCACGTTTCAATTCGGATTGCTATAGTACTTCAAGAATTTCAATCTGTTAGGACTTACGCAAACTCTACGATTCTTGACGTTATTGGCGTTCTTGGCAGTTCGATAAATTAAGCTTTTTAACACTTTTTGCGTAAGTCTAATCTGTAATTAACCCAGAAGTATTACTCTTTGAAATGTAATGGGTAAGGTAGTTAATTTAAGTCAAATGCATAAAGACTATTTTCAGTAATTCGGCGCGAGTAAACGGTTTAGTCAGATATCCAGATGCCCCAACTAATTTCGCTTTTACTTTGTCTACGATTCCTTTATTCCCAGTGACAAAGATAATCGGAGTATTTTGAAATAAGGAATTATTTCGTATAATCCGGCACAACTCATAGCCATCAATTCCTAGCATGTTTAAATCCAACAAAATTAAATCCGGTTTGTGCCTTATAATTGACAAAACTGCTTTCACTGGATCGTTAATAGTCACTACAGAAAAATTTTCATTTTCTAAGAAATAACTGATTTCTTTAAGAATTGTAGGGCTATCATCTACAGAAACTATTTTGTGGACTTTTTTTACTGTCACAGTAGCAGCCGTTACTCTTGGAGAAGCAGAATTTATGTTATTTGATATTGTTGGTTCCTGAAAGTTTTCTTTGGAAGGAGTAGAAATCTGTGGTAATCGCTGAACAGGCACTATTTTCTCTTCAGGAATATTTTGGTAAGAATTGACAGTGTTACTTAGTTCTTGTTTCGTGTCAACTAACCCTGAAATCAGTTTTGAGAAAAGCGATTGCTCCTCAAAAATCTTTGGTAACTTATCATAAGGTGGATCGGGTTCATGAAGGATAATCGCACCCTTAAGGATGTAAGGGTATAAATTGCGAGCTAGTTGAATTTCATCTTGATTCAAAATTACAGCCAGATGACACAGGCTAAAACCCTTCATCCAGTTAATTAAATCTGGCTGTAGGTTTGGTAAATCTTGGTCATCAAACTTGCTATTAATCAATAGATATGGACGTTGATATGCAGAAGAAATTTTAGGTATAAAAGCCTGCCAATTCTGTAATCTTACTTGGCAATACTCTAGAATTTTTTCGACACCTAGCCGACAAATTTTTGGCATTCTCTCAATTGGTTCTGTTAATTCATAAGTACCTTCTTTGATGAGCAAAAATGATTCAATTATCTCTTTAACTAATTCTTGAACCAGTACTGCTGCTTGTGTAGAATGTAGATGTTGTTGACTAACAAGCCAGGATATAGCCTGATACTCAGGAGGGTGGCTTCTGGAATTAGTGTCATCTTTGATTAACTGACTGTGGGAGTCAGGTTCAAACATCAGCCGTACTTGAGAGCGAACCTCATTAGTCAGGAGTGGAATTTGCTGGCTGAGGCGTCGCAAATGGCGTTCTAATCGATCGAAGGGTTCCACGGAATGGGTAGCGTAAGTTATTTTGCCCTGTTCTAAGTAAATCGACCAATAAACTGAGTTACTCAATACTTGTAAACAAGTACTGTCTGAACAATTAGATAATTGTCTTAACAAACTTAGAGGACGTAGTTTGGTGAATGTACCTGAGTTATTCATATTTTTCAAGTTTTTTGCGGAATCAACAAGCGAACATTTGTAGATTGAAAATATGAGCTATAAAGTATTCTCTTTTTTGTAATATTTTTCTAACCACAAATTATTTATTTGAAAATATGTACATACATTAAAAATTGTAAGGTTTATAAATTCTTTGTTACATTTAGCACGTTTTACTTAATTTATCTCAAAAAACAAGTAGGTATGAATAAGGGTAAGCATCTATCATAGCGAGATTATCAGTAGATGTTGGTTAATTCTGGATTTTACTAGCTACTGACAACTCTTGAGTGAAGACCTTAATAATGACGTTTATTTATGCGCACTCACTTCAAAAAGCAAATTTAATTCCAAATTTGCGTAGTTACACTGATATACTTATAGAGTTAACAAGTTTAATTATGGTTAATTACTTTTCCTTAAAGAAACGATTCTTCTACATAAAATCTTTAAAAACTTATCTAAAAAAGTTTACGTATTTATTGTACTGTAGGTTTAATGGATATAAATTTTTGGTAGATACATTACAACAGGTAATGCTGGGTTTTGATAAACTCTTTTTTGCTAAACTAAGCTGTACTCAAGTTCATCTAAAATATATAGAGAACTTCATGAAAATAATTTGTTTAATAAAGATTAGAGCATCTACCAATAGATACTATATTCTGTAGTCGCCTCGGCGATTGGAACTATATACTCTGAGCAAAGGGAAATAAAGCTTTGGACTTTAACATAACACAAAAAGTTATGCATGATACATTAAGACTTGATGAAGTAGTAGAATTTGCTGAGAACCCAGAACCCCGTTGTCCTTGTGTACTTTTATTAGACACATCTGGGTCGATGCAAGGAGAGCCGATTGAGGCTTTAAATCAAGGTTTACTAAGCTTAAAGGATGAACTAGTCAAAAATTCCTTAGCCGCGAGACGCGTGGAAGTGGCGATCGTCACTTTTGATAGTAATATCAATGTAGTACAAGACTTTGTGACTGCCGATCAATTCAATCCGCCGATTTTGACAGCCCAAGGCTTGACTACAATGGGTGCGGGAATTCATAAAGCTTTGGACATAATTCAAGAGCGGAAATCTCAGTATCGTGCCAACGGGATTGCTTACTATCGTCCTTGGGTATTTATGATTACCGATGGAGAACCCCAAGGTGAATTAGAGCAAGTGGTAGAGCAAGCATCCCAGCGTCTACAGGGAGACGAGGCGAACAAGCGGGTAGCATTCTTTACAGTTGGTGTAGAAAATGCGAATATGACGCGTTTAAATCAAATAACTGTACGTACTCCTTTAAAGCTTAAAGGATTAAATTTTATCGAGATGTTTGTCTGGCTGTCAACTAGTATGTCGGCTGTTTCTCATTCACAAGTAGACGAACAGGTAGCACTACCGCCGATTGGTTGGGGGACTGTTTAATGAAAAATTGCAGCTTGATGTTTACACAGCTAGCTGCTTGAAAAAAAATTTATGAACATATCAAAACAGATTGCTCAATGGCGGATTGTGGCTGCGTCTGTATGTGGTACAAGTCACTTAAAAAACAATCAATTATGTCAGGATGCTCATCACTGGCAGATATTGTCAGATAATGTTTTAGTGGCGGCCGCAGCAGATGGCGCGGGTTCTGCTAGCCTTGGGAAAGTGGGAGCGATGGTTGCTGTAGAGACAGCAATAGAAAACATTTCTACCAAAGGGCTGACCCGAAGAAGTTTGACTGATGATACATTGGTGCGATCGCTCTTAAATGATGCCATACTCGCCGCCAAAAAAGCTGTGGAAGATGAGGCGGCTACTTGTGACAAACAGCCTCAAGATTTAGCAACTACCTTAATTATGCTGGTTGCCACACCAGAAGTTGTAGCTGTAGTTCAGATAGGCGATGGTTTGGCAGTGGCTAAAGATAGTCTGGGCAACCTATTGGCACTGACGATGCCTGACAGTGGTGAATACATCAACGAAACCACTTTTTTAACTTCACCCAATGCCTTAGATACAGCACAAATGAGATTATGGCGCACAGACATAGTAAACGTTGGTATCATCACCGACGGATTACAAATGCTGGCTTTGAATATGGTTGTTGGCGAACCTCACAAACCATTCTTTTTTCCGCTGTTTGAATTTGTCGCCAATACCGAGGATAAGACAGAAGCGAAGGAGCAATTGGTAAAATTTTTACGCTCAGAGCGGATTACGCAACGCACTGATGATGACTTAACACTCATTATAGCCGCATTCAACGACTCATGAGCAACAAATCTACAGGTTTCACATCTTACAATAACTTCCGTTAGCGGTAATTTCATTATGCAGGTACTACGTTGTTCCCCCAGAAAAGAAATCCTCAGTCTCAATGTCAGTTTGGGACGTGGCGGTGAAGCTTGCGTTTATGCAGTGCCAGCCGATAACGACTTGGTGGCGAAGATTTACCACAAGCCAACCGTTGCCCATGCTGAGAAACTCCAGGCGATGCTTGCCAACCCGCCAGAAAACCCTACGGCGAGTTTAGGGCATATCTCTATCGCTTGGCCAGAGGATTTATTGCGGGCAGCAGATGGCAAAAATAGCATCCTGGGGTTTTTGATGCCACGTATTCAGGGGATGCGTCCAATCATCGACTTTTATAACCCCAGAACTCGTCGGCAACATTGCCCTCTATTCAACTATCAGTACCTGCTCCGCACGGCTCGAAACTTGGCGGCAGCTTTTGCCGCTTTGCACGCTAGTGGATATTGCATTGGTGATGTGAACGAGTCTAATATCCTCGTCAGTGATACGGCACTGGTGACTTTGATAGACACAGACTCTTTCCAAGTAACCGACCCAAACAGCGATGTTGTTTATCGCTGCCCAGTGGGTAAACCAGAGTTTACTCCACCAGAACTACAGAATAAAACTTTTGCCCAGCACGATCGCGAAATTTCTCACGATTTATTTGGATTAGGGGTGCTAGTATTCCAACTCTTAATGGAAGGCACTCACCCATTTTCGGGGATTTTTCAAGGTGCGATTGAGCCACCACCTTACGAAGCACGCATTGCATCGGGTCATTTCACTTACAGCCAAAAGCGTTACGTACCCTACCTGCCGACACCCATTGCCCCCCCTTGGGAAATTCTCCATCCCAGCTTACAGGAATTATTTGTCCGTTGTTTTGAAGAGGGTCATAACAACCCACAACTACGCCCCAGTGCCCAGACTTGGCTCTCAGCCATCGCTGAAGCCGAAGATTCCCTGATTACCTGCACGACAAATCCCCAGCATCGCTACAACAACCACATGCGTAGCTGTCCGTGGTGCGAACGTACCGTGCGATTAGGTGGACGCGACCCCTTTCCATCACATCGGGCTATAGAAGCTAGAGAACATCTCCAACCGCGAGTCAAAGCGAGAAAACGCTACAATCAGACACCGCATTTTCCCCAGCGAGCCATGTCACCGCAGCTAGCTAATTACTGGCAGCCAGTAATGACTCCCAGCGGTTCATATAAACCTTCCAAAAAGTCAAAGTTGTACCCGATTATTTGTTGTTTGCTGGGTTTTGGTTTATTGGGATATGCAGACGTAATGATTAAATTTACTCAGCCGTTAGTTTCCCAAAATGCTTACACCCAACAAACAATCAAGTCTACCCAGCCAAATAATAAACTCAGCTTCGCTGATTCCTATCAGCAAGGTTATATTGCTTATAAAGAGCGAGACTATGACAAAGCAATTGTCAATTTTAGCCAAGCAATTGAACAAGAACCGACACATGCTAGAGCAATTGTAAATCGTGGTAATGCCCGCTATAACCTGAAAGACTACGAAGGAGCAGTTACAGATTATAGCCAAGCTCTGAAAATCAATCCCAATCAAACCAAAGCTCTGGTAAATCGGGGCAATGCCCGCTATATGCTCGCCGAATATAGCAACGATCCCGATCGAGAATATAATCTAGCGATCGCAGACTATAATCGAGCCATTGGTCTGGATAATAATGAAATTGAAGCTTATGTCAGACGGGGGATTGTCCGCGCCCAAATGGCTAAATACAGCGGTGAATCTCAACAAGCTTACAAAAAAGCGATCGCAGATTTTACTCAAGCCATACAACTTAATGTCTCCAAAGCCGAAGCTTACTTCCAGCGGGGTGTTGTCTATTATCAAATTGCTCAATATAGCAGTAATTATCAGCAAGAATATAATCAAGCGATCGCTGACTTTAACCAAGCATTAACTCTCAGCCCTAAACTAGCAAAAGCATATCTCAAACGAGGTATGGTTCGCTATGAACTGGCACAATATGGCGGTAGTGAAGCTAACAAAAACCAAGCGAAAGCTGTCGAAGATATACAGGCATCTGCCAAAATATTTCTTGAGCAAGATGACATGGATAATTATCAACAAGCACTCAGTAATATGTGTGTAGTCATCGAAAACAAATGTGACCCTTTATTCCAAGGCTCAAGTAACATCGAAAAAACTAACTAGAAAAAAGTAAGTTTTGTTACTAACATATTGTTGGTTTTGATTGAAAAAATCAAGCATGACTAGGGTTAGCGCCAGCTAATCCTAGTTATTTTATAGGTAATATTTTTATTGCATTGAGTAATTTATTTCTGTATTTATAGATATAGCACAAGCCTTCGTGGTTAGGACATTAACAGATGATAAAACTTAGACACAACAAGACTTTTCACCCAATCCCCAGCGATGCACTGAGCTTGTCGAAGTGTCACCAGTCCCCAGTCCCTTGCTATATTCATAGAGCTTTTATATAGAAAAGATTTTAATTTATCTTACCTTTATAATTTCATCGGAAATTACAGTTAGATTATTGACGGAGAAACAGAAATCAGAAATACATTTCTCTCCCTTGAAGTGCATCCTCTTCATCTCGAAAAAGTCGAATAATTATATCCCTACAAATCTCCGAGGTAATTGCATGAAAGCGGTGATTTTGGCTGGAGGTCTTGGTACACGCCTCAGTGAAGAAACCAGTGTTAGACCCAAGCCGATGGTTGAAATTGGTGGTAAGCCAATTCTCTGGCACATAATGAAAACTTACTCTGCCCACGGCATTAATGACTTTATTATTTGTTGTGGTTACAAAGGTTACATCATTAAAGAGTATTTTGCTAACTACTTCTTACACATGTCAGATGTTACCTTCGACATGCGCTTTAACCAGATGAACGTGCATTCTGGTTATGCAGAACCCTGGCGCGTCACCTTAGTAAATACGGGTGATAATACAATGACAGGCGGACGCTTAAAGCGAATCAGCGAACATCTTGGTAATGAGACTTTTTGCTTTACTTATGGCGATGGTGTCAGTAATATTAATATCACCGAGCTAGTTAAATTTCATAAAGAACAAAATAGCTTAGGAACACTCACAGCCGTTCAACCAGCTGGACGTTTTGGTGCTATTTCTTTAGGATATGAGCAAACCAAAATTACCAGCTTTCGGGAAAAACCTGAAGGTGATGGAGCTTGGATTAATGGCGGTTATTTTGTGTTAGAACCAGAAGTAATCAACTTAATTGCTGATGACTCTACAGTGTGGGAGCAAGAGCCATTAGAAAAGCTAGCTGATATGGAACAGCTATCAGCTTTCAGACATGATGGGTTTTGGCAACCGATGGATACTTTACGTGATAAAAACTATCTCGAAGGGCTGTGGAAAAACAATCAGGCTCCTTGGAAGGTATGGTAAGAGAAGAGTTAAGAGTTAGGAGTTAGGAGTTAGGAGTCAGGAGTTAAAGAACAAATGACAAATGACAAATGACTTTATAGATTTACTGTAATTTGAAGTACGATAATACTAATGTATGATTTTGCGATTATAGGTGGGGGAATAGTTGGACTCTCAACAGCGTTGGCTTTAGGAAAACGCTATCCCAATGCGCGGATTTTAGTACTAGAAAAAGAGAGTCAATGGGCATTTCACCAAACTGGCAATAATAGCGGGGTAATTCATTCTGGTATTTACTATAAGCCAGGGAGTTTCAAAGCTAAATTTTGTCGTGATGGTTCTCGTTCAATGGTAGAATTCTGCCAAGAGCATGGAATTGACCATGAAGTTTGTGGTAAGGTAATTGTTGCAACTGAAGAACAAGAACTACCACGCTTAGAAAATCTCTACCAACGCGGCTTAGACAATGGCATAGAAGTTAAGAGAATTAGCCCCGAAGAAGTCAAAGAAATTGAACCTCACGTAAGATGTGTAGGTGGAATTCGGGTATCCTCAACTGGTATTGTTAATTACAAGCAAGTTTGTTTGAAATATGCCCAGCTAATTCAACAGCAGGGTGGAGATTTACACCTGAATACAAAAGTCCTGAAAATCTCTCCAAGTGGTAAAAATCAGGTACTGCAAACAAACAAGGGTAACTTTGAAACCCGCTTTGTAATTAATTGTACTGGATTGCATAGCGATCGCACCGCCAAACTAGGTCAAGTTGAACCCCAAGCCAAAATTGTGCCATTTCGGGGAGAATACTACGAACTCACCCCAGAAAAACGCTATCTAGTCAAGACACTAATCTACCCAGTTCCCAATCCAGATTTCCCCTTCCTGGGTGTCCACTTTACCCGGATGATTGATGGTAGCGTCCATGCAGGGCCAAACGCGGTTTTATCCCTTAAACGCGAAGGTTACAAAAAAACCGACTTTGACTTACGGGATTTTATGGAAGTCATCACCTATCCCGGTTTCTGGAAGTTAGCAGCTAAACACGCTGATGAAGGCATTCAAGAAATCATTCGTTCTTTTAGCAAAGCAGCCTTCACCAGAAGTTTACAAAAACTAATTCCCGAAGTGCAAGCAGAAGACTTAGTTCCCACCCATGCAGGAGTTCGCGCTCAAGCCTTAATGAACGATGGCAAGCTTGTAGACGACTTTTTGATTGTTTCCGGTCAAAACTCCATTCATGTTTGCAATGCTCCTTCTCCTGCTGCCACATCTTCTCTAGAAATCGGCAAAGCACTTGTGGCAGAAATTCCCCAACTTTCGCATCTAGAGAGTGTAGTCACTGCATAGATATCATAGTTGTTATTTCCGGGACTGCTGAATAAAAGGATGAATCTTGTATAGTCGGCATCTTTTCCAGCCTGGAAATACAAGAGACGGGTAAGATACCCATCTCCCAAGAAAAAAGTATAGTGCATCAATTAAGAACCGCTATAGAGTCCTGCTACCCAATGGGCTAGTCGGCAACTATGTAATAACTGTTAGCCGTATACATAGCGCTTCTGGTTTTAGTCCAATGACCTAACCCCCAACCCCTTCCCTACAAGGGAATGGGAGTAAGATTCAAAGCCTCTCTCCTCTTAGGAGAGAGGAATGGAAGTGAGGTCAAGTTATTGCATACCAACGAAAAATATAGCGGTTCCCTCTTAGATGCAACACCCTATAGGGCAATATCTGTGCGTCCCTACTAAACGAAGAATTTAACTTATCAACACAATACAAAGGAATTAACCACAATGAAAATATTAGTAACTGGAACAGAAGGCTATCTAGGTTCGTTATTACCACCTCTGTTAATCGAACGAGGACATGAAGTTATTGGTCTAGATACCGGCTTTTATAAAGTTGGTTGGCTTTACAACCCTAGTGGAGTGACACCCAAAACCCTCAACAAAGATATCCGCAACATCACCCCTGATGATTTGGAAGGGATTGAAGCCATAGTTCACATGGCGGAACTCTCCAATGACCCAGCCGGACAATTAGCACCCAATATTACTTACGAAATTAATCACGTAGGTTCAGTTCGTCTAGCTAGTCTAGCTAAGGCTATGGGTGTGCGTCGCTTCGTATATATGTCTTCGTGCAGTGTCTACGGTGTTGCTACCGCAGGTGATGTCACAGAAGAATCCGCAGTTAATCCCCAAACAGCCTACGCAGAATGTAAAACTCTGGTAGAAAGAGATGTCGCACCACTCGCTGACGATGACTTCTCTCCCACCTTTATGCGGAATGCAACAGCCTTTGGTGCTTCTCCCAGAATGCGCTTCGATATTGTTTTAAACAACTTAGCAGGGTTGGCATGGACTAGCAAAGAAATCAAAATGATTAGTGATGGCACACCTTGGCGGCCATTAGTCCACGCATTGGATATTTGCAAAGCAATAGTTTGCACCTTAGAAGCACCACGAGACATTGTACATAAGCAAATCTTCAACGTGGGAGATACAGCGAATAACTATCGCGTCAAAGAAATCGCGGAAATTATTGCTGATGTTTTCCCAGATTGCAAATTGTCCTTTGGTGACAACGGCGCAGATAACCGCAGCTATCGCGTATCCTTCGAGAAAATCAACACAATCCTACCCGGATTTAAATGTGATTGGAATGCCCGACTTGGTGCCCAGCAGCTATTTGATTTATTCAGTCAGATACACATGGCTGAAGATACTTTCTTGTTTAGAGGGTTTACTCGCTTAAAACAGCTAGAGTATCTAATTCGGACAGAGCAAATTGACAAAGATTTCTTCTGGAATAAAAAATAGCTCAAGTTGCCTAGCCGCAACGGAAAAACAATCTAAGCTTCCGAATCAATACTATTTGATTCGGACTTATTCCATCCATCAAATTATTTGCAATCAACAAGTTAAATTTTATGGCGCTCACCTTAGCATTAGTAATCGAGTTAGCCATCTGAAAGCTAAATAAATTGCCGCTAGACTGCATCGCTACATTTTGAGAAAAAGCTAAAGAAACAAAGCAGAAGATGAATAAATTGCTGACTATTGCAATTCCTACATTCAATCGTGCCCAGATTTTAGATAAACAACTTGCTTGGTTAGCCAAATCTATTAAAGGGTTTGAGTCTGACTGTGAAATCTTTATTTCTGATAATTGTTCTACAGACAATACTCAACAAATTATTAAGAAGTGGCAGAGAATTCTTAGTAATGTCACATTTACATCAAATAAAAATAGTGAAAATATTGGTGTAATGAGTAATATTGCTTGTTGCTTAAAAGCTCCAACTAGTAAATATATTTGGACAATTGGTGATGACGATCCAATTCAAGATAGAACCCTAGATTATGTGTTAACAACACTAAAAAAACATTCAGATTTAGCACTAATGTTTTTAAACTTCTCTGGTCGCCAAAAACAAACAGGTCAACTTGTTGTCGAACGCTGGTTGAATAGCGATAACGACGAACTAAATGTTGATGGTAAAACTATATTTCAAAGTTACCTGAATGAAAATTTTGGTGGTGTACTTTTTATATCAGCAGCAATTTATCGCACAAATCTAGTGCAACGCGCTTTACAAAAATGGCCGTCTGCTACTAATAATTGGGCATCTCAAGCATATTGGACTGCATTTTGTGCTGCTTATGGAAGTGTCATCGTCACTAAAGACACTTATTTAGAATGTACTATGGGCGCTAGTTTTTTGGATCTCGACCCAACATGGAACTTTAAAATGCGATATGCATACATACCTGAAGTTTATATAAAACTACTCAAAGTAGGATATCCTCATAAATTTTGTCAGGAAATGATTTGGCAGAATTTCCATCAAAAAACTGACTTGAAAATCTTATTAGGTGCTTTAAAACGTTGGCCTTTATTGACAATCAAGATATTTATTCCTTACCTACGTTTGTTAAGCATATCAGCTTGGACAATTCTTTTTCCACCCAAACAGCTAGAGAGTAACCTGTAACCATTCATATATCAATTTATTAACTACTATTTTTACCATGCAGAAATTACTGACCATTGCTATACCGACTTATAATCGTGCTGAATTGCTGGATAAACAGTTAGCATGGCTAGCTCAAGCTATTAAAGGTTTTGAAGATGATTGTGAAATTTTAGTTTCTGATAATTGTTCAACAGACAATACTCAGGATACGATTAAAAAATGGCAAATGATACTTAGTAATATCCCATTTAAATCAAATAAAAATCCTCAAAATTTAGGCGTTGTCAAAAATATTATGTATTGCCTAAATTCTACTACAACAAAATATGTTTGGACGATTGGTGATGATGACCCAATCCAAGATAGAGCTATTGCTTATGTAATTAGCAAACTTAAGCAATATGAAGATTTATCATTATTGTTTCTCAACTTTTCCGGTCGGAACCAAATTACTGGTGAACCAGTTCATCCACCAACAATTGTTGGTAATCGCTGGTTTGACATAGATAGTGAAGATGGTGATGGTGATGGTAAAGCTATATTTGAGCATTGTTTCTCAAAAAGTGTCGGTGCAGTCATTTTTCTGACTGCGACAATCTACCGCACTGATTTAGTGAAACGCGCTCTACAAAATTGGCAAGATGCTGAGAATAACTGGATATCTTTAGCATATTTAGCCGGGTATTGTGCCTCTAATGGTCGTGTAATTGTCACGAAAGAGACTTATTTGGAATGTGTTGTGGGTGTGAGTTATTGGCAGAAAGAACCAAAATCTGCGCTGTTAATGCAATACAAACACATACCTGAAGTAATTTTGAAATTGGAGCAGAGTGGATATTCTAAGCAGTTTTGTCGGCGGATGCTTTTGCAAAACGGTAAAGAAGTCAACTTGAAAGTTTTCTTAGGTGCTTTAAGAAGATGGCCTATGTCTGCTATTCAAACAGTAGTCCCATTTTTGGCTTTAGTCGGTTTATGTGCTTTTGACGTGATGATTTCTAAAGAATTTAGTTTAGCAGAATCAAGTGAAATACCCGCTCAAGAAATACGGAGCTATAAGCCATAAGCTACTAAATTACTGATAAATCGACATTGAAATTAGAAAGAGTTTCCCATATGTTTAATCTAATTAAACGCAAATTATCTACACTATCTGCTGACTTTCAATACTATGTAGCTCGTTGGAAGCATAGCAGAAATCTGCCAGCATTGGAAGGGCGCGATCGCAACATTCTCAAAGCTCTCAAAAAAGACGGTGTTTGTGTCACAACACTGGCAGATTTAGGCTTCGACTCTAGCTCCGAACTGCTCAAAGCTGCTTATCAGCAATTGTCTCAGATGGAAAATCCCAACAACGACCATCTAGATGAAAAGTTACCACAAATTTACACGGTTACAGGTTTACCAGAATTTTATGCCTGGGCAATGGAGAAAAGACTTCTCAATCTGATCGAAAATTATATTGGTCTGCCTATTGCTTTTCATGGTGTACATTTACGTAAAGATTTCCCTAGCAAACATCAGTTTGGCACACTGCTATGGCACAGCGATGCCGAAGACCGCCGCATTATCAAAATCTTTATTTACTTGAATGATGTCAAAGAAAAAACTGGGCCTTTTGAATACATTCCCCGCTCTTTAACTTCCTTGTTTAGTTGGAATTATATTCAGCTTTACTACAAACTTTGGAAATCAGGTTATATGGGCATCGATGATGAAAAAGTAAAACCAGTCATCCCCAAATCAGCTTGGAAATCTTGCCCAGGGCCAGCAGGTACTGTCATTATTGTAGATACGAAAAATGCTTTGCATCACGGCACAGTCCGCACAGAAGAACGCTCAACACTATTCTTTTGTTACACCGCTAACCCTCCTGAAAGACCAGAACTCTGCACCCAATACTGGGATGATACTTATCCCAGAGCAGAGTTAAGGCAGCAAGTAGAAAATAGCCGATAGTCTATTAAAGGTAGTCATGTCATGCTGCTCAAGATTAAACGCAAAATATCTTCATTGGGATCTGAATTAGTTTACAGATTAGCACTTTTGAAACACGCTGCTAATTTGCCTTCACTAGAAGCAGGCGATCGCAAAATTCTTGATGACCTTAAATGTGATGGTATTCATATTACCACACTTGCTGAATTGGGATTCGATTCAACAGCAGAATTGCTCAAAGCAGCTTATGGTTATTCGTCCCAAATGGAATCTGGCAATCATGACGATTCACATGAAAAATTTCCCCAAGTTTACACAGTTACATATTTACCTGAATTTGCTACTTGGGGAAGCGAAAAAAGGCTCCTAAACATCATTGAAAACTACATTGGTCTGCCAATCATTTTTCATGGTGTACATCTCCGCAAGGATTTTCCTAATAAAAGTCAGTTTGGTACGCAACTATGGCATAAAGATGCAGAAGACCGCCGCACGATCAAAATCATTATTTACTTAAATGATGTTGAAGAAAAACACGGGCCATTTGAATATATCCCAGCCTCTTTAACCTCTTTATTTAGATTAAACTATTACCGTACTTACTACAAGCTTTGGAAATCTGGTCATTTAGGTATCACCGATGAAGAACTAAATGAAATTATCCCGAAAGAGGCTTGGAAATCTTGTACAGGATCGGTAGGAACAGTCATTATTGTCGATACCAAAAAAGCCATACATCACGGTACATCACGCACTGAAGATAGGCTAACTTTATTCTCGTGCTACACATCTACTTCTCCCGATCGTCCAGAAGTTTGTACTCAATATCGAGACAATACTTTCCCCCAACCAAAGTTAACTGAACCACTCAGTAATAGCGCCATATAGTCAGTGAAAGTAAGCTGCTTGTTAATCTAAAACCCGCTCAAGACTATTCTTGATGAGGTTTATAACAAGTTAAGTTTTCAAGTTTGTCAAGTTTTGTTGTCGTCAATATTCCTATCGAGGTTATTCATTCATGCTCTTCACTCCAACTGCACTCAAAGACGCATTCATCATTGATTTAGAAGAAAAGCCAGACCACCGTGGTTTTTTCGCTCGGTCTTTCTGCGCTCAAGAATTTGAAGCACACGGATTAAAGCCAACTGTTGCCCAATGTAACTTGTCTTTTAATTACAAAAAAGGTACTATCCGAGGAATGCACTATCAAATTCTGCCAGCAGCAGAAACAAAATTGATTCGCTGTACTAAAGGCGCAATCTACGACGTAATTATTGATATGCGTCCTGAATCTCCTAGCTTTTTATCACACATTGGTGTAGAGCTAACCCCAGAAAATCGCCGCGCTTTATATGTTCCAGAAATGTTTGCTCATGGCTATCAAGCGCTAACTGATGAGACTGAAGTTGTATATCAAGTGGGTGAATTTTACACCCCAGGATATGAAAGAGGTTTACGCTATGACGACCCATTTTTTAACATTGATTGGCCTCTAGATGTGACTGAAATCTCCGAGAAAGATTTAAATTGGCCCTTGTTGAGAATGATGACTGTTGGCGTATAGACTATTTCTCTGTGCCAGGTGTTTTCCACACAACACACTGGCTCCTCTGTATGAGGTAAGGTACTTGTAAAAAATATACCATCGCTAATAGAGGCAGGGGGAGGGAATATGCAAGAGCAACTCATACCAAAGAAAAGTTTACCCAAGCCTACAGAAATGCTGTGGAGCAAATTATCAAAAATCATAGCTGGAAAAACAAACTGCTGTTATAGCATCTAGCAAGCAACCAGTTAGTAGCTATCATTAATGATAATTTACATGAAAATGTACTTAATGTTTAGCTGTAAAAAATTATTAAGTGCAAAATTATCGAGAATTTGTAACACAACAAACAGTTCTAAAAAGGAGTTTAGTTCATGATTATTATCGATCGCGCCTTACAAGCCCGTGCAGCAGCAGGAAATCCTATCAAGGTGGGAATGATCGGTGCTGGTTTTATGGGTAGAGGAATTGCCAACCAAATTGTCAATTCAGTGCCAGGAATGGAGTTAGTTGCTATCTCTAATCGTCAGATTGGTGCAGCTAAACAAGCTTATTCGGAAGCAGGGATTGAAGATATTCAAGTTGTTGCAACTGTCAGCGAATTAGAAGATGCGATCGCTAACGGTAAGTATGCAGTCACAGAAGACGCAAAGTTACTGTGTCGGGCTGAAGGCATCGATGCATTAATCGAAGTCACAGGTGCAGTGGAATTTGGCGCTCAGATCGTTATGGAAGCGATCGCCCATTGCAAACATGTGATTATGATGAATGCCGAACTCGATGGCACCATTGGCCCCATCCTGAAAGTGTATGCCGACAAAGCAGGTGTGATTCTCACTGCCTGTGATGGCGATCAGCCAGGAGTACAAATGAACCTTTATCGCTTTGTAAAAAGCATTGGTTTAACTCCCTTATTGTGCGGTAACATTAAAGGACTCCAAGACCCCTATCGCAATCCCACCACCCAGGAAGGATTTGCTAAACGTTGGGGTCAAAAGCCCCACATGGTGACTAGCTTCGCCGACGGAAGCAAAATTTCCTTCGAGCAAGCGATCGTTGCCAATGCCACAGGCATGAAAGTCGCCAAACGGGGAATGTTGGGATATGACTTCAGCGGTCATGTCGATGAAATGACCCAGTTATATGATGTTGAACAACTCAAAGAACTAGGCGGTATTGTCGATTATGTAGTTGGAGCCAAACCAGGCCCAGGCGTATATGTATTTGCCACTCACGACGACCCCAAGCAACGCCACTATCTCAACTTATATAAATTAGGCGAAGGCCCACTTTACAGCTTCTATACTCCTTATCACCTCTGTCATTTTGAAGTTCCCTTGTCCGTAGCGCGTGCTGTTTTATTTGGTGATGCCGTTATGTCTCCACTAGCAGGCCCGTTAGTAGATGTTGTCACCACCGCCAAAATTGACCTGAAAGCAGGAGAAACCTTAGATGGCATTGGCTACTACATGACCTACGGACAATGTGAAAATTCCGATATCGTCCAACAGCAAAATCTTCTACCAATGGGTTTAGCTGAAGGGTGCCGCCTCAAACGAGATATTTCTAAAGATCGAGTCCTCACTTATGAGGATGTAGAATTACCTGAAGGCAGACTTTGCGACCAATTACGAGCCGAGCAAAATGCCTATTTCGCTCCAGAAAAAATCTTAGTAGCAGTTGGATAATATCGGTTCTAAAAACATTTGCCACAAATGAATTGGCTGTAGGGGCGTACAGCTGTACGCCCCTATATATTTGTCGCCAGAATTTCATCAAGAGGATAGAAAGCTATACTGCGGGACACTAAAGTTGTTGATAGTAATATCAAGTCCGGATAATTAGTTATGATTTCCACAGTCATTGCACCCCACCCCCAACCCCTCCCCGCAGGCGGGGAGGGGAGACAAAGCGTAGCTTTGGCGGGGTGGGGTTCTTGAGGTTTAATGAGTAACTAAGCGGACAGGATAGTAACTTGCTGGGGAGCGTTTCAACAAACCCGATCGAAACTTTAGGTCAAATTTCATGAAAATTGCTCTAGTCCATGATTATTTAACCCAGCGAGGTGGGGCAGAGCGTGTGTTTGAACTGCTTTGTAAGCGCTATCCCGAAGCAGATATTTTCACATCTTTGTACGATCCCCAAAAAACTATCGATCTAGGCGATCGCATAGTTAATACAACCTTCTTACAAAAGATTCCTGGTGCAGCAAAATATTTCAGGTCAATGGCTCCTCTATATTTTCCTGCCTTTCGTGCTTTGGATCTGCAAGACTACGATTTAATTATTAGTAGTAGCACCAGCTTCGCCAAAGCAGTACGAAAAAATCCTAATGCCCACCATATTTGTTTTTGTCATAACGTCACCCGTTTCTTATGGGATACAGCAACTTATTTAAGAGAGTACGGGGACTATAGATATTTTGCTCCTTTAATCGAACAAGTATTTCAAGTCATGAGAAAGGTAGACTTGAAATATGCACAGGAGCCTGACCTTTACATTGCTAATTCTAGTGTTGTTGCCCGCCGAATTGAAAAGATTTATGGCAAAAAGGCAATGATGGTGAACTATCCAATTGATACTAGTAAATTTGTTTTTTCAGATATAAAAGATGAATATTATCTGGCCTCCGCCCGGATGATCGGTTATAAGCGACTTGATATAATAGTCGAAGCTTTTAATTGGTTGGGGTGGCGGCTATTAATATCTGGTGACGGGCCAGAACTAGCACGGTTAAAATCCAAAGCATTACAAAATATTGTGTTCTTGGGACACGTAAGTGATAGAACCCGCAAAGACTTGTTTTCCAAAGCCAAGTCTATTATTGTCGCAGCCTTAGAAGACTACGGGTTAGTTCCAGTAGAGGCTAATGCTAGCGGTACACCAGTTATTGCTTATGGAGCGGGTGGAGTATTAGATACTCAAATACCAGGTGAAACAGGAGTCTTTTTCAAAAGACAAACACCAGAATCTTTACAAGTTGCATTACTAGAAGCTAACGGCATTTCTTGGGATTACGATCGCATCCGTAATCATGCAGTAGCAAATTTTTCAGAAAATGCATTCTTTGGCAAGGTTGAGCAAATTATCAATCAAGCTTGTGGCGTGCAGCAATTATTCATTTGATTTCTGAATTTTCCACTATCAGATTACCTATTTTTTTTACAAATAAATAGGTAATTTTCGGAGAATCTCTTAGCGTAAGTCTTGAAGACAAGGATATAAAAGTGGTTCAAACTAGTCTAAATCCTCATCTAGCTCCAGCTTCTGAAAATGAACCAAGTTACGGGCAAATGTTTGCCGTATTTGTGCGGCGATTTCCTTGGTTCTTAGCAGTATTAATTAGTTCTATTGCTATTGCCAGCATAGTAACTGTAAAAACAAAGCCTACTTATAAAAGTTCTATGCAACTGCTAGTAGAACCTAACTATCAAGGGAAAACGGAAGGTGGTGCGGGGGTAGACAATCAGTTTACTGACTCTAACGTGGTCATAGATACTGCCACTCAGCTTAACTTGATGCAAGGTTCGGGACTCATCCAAAAAGCAGTTGATAAACTTCAGTCTAATTATCCAGATATAACTTCAGCTGAAATTAAAGCTTCTTTGGTCTTAACTCAAATCAGGAGCAAAGAAGATAATGTCGCTACTAAAATATTTCAAGTTGAATATACTGCTGGAGATCCTGAAAAAACCCAAAAAGTTTTGGATGCAATTCGACAAGTTTATCTGGAATATAACAAACAACAACAGACTTCGCGTTTACAAAAAGGTCTACAAATCATCAGGGAACAGTTAAGTAAAGCTAGTGAAGAAGTAAACGCATCTGAGACAAATTTACAAAGATTTCGTAGAAATCAGAACTTAATCGATCCAGAGTCACAGGCCAAAGCAATTGAAACAGCTTTGAATAATCTTTCCCAAGAAAGACAGACAACTCGCGCTCAGTATGGAGAAGCTTTAGCACGCCAAAAATCTTTAGAAGAACAACTTAATCGTTCTCCCCAAAATGCTCTAGTTGCTTCTCGTTTGAGTCAGTCTACTCGCTATCAAGGCTTACTAAACGAAATCCAAAAAAGCGAATTGGCACTAGCACAAGAACGCTTACGCTTTACAGATCAAACTCCGAGCGTGCAAAAGCTCAAAGAACAGCTTCAGGGCCAGAAGGAATTATTGCAACAAGAGGTAGGAAGAACTTTAGGCGGAAAATCTGCTGGTGCATTCACGAATGGAGACTCTCTTCTCGAAAAAGGACAGCTGGGCCAAATCGATCTCAGCCTTGCTGGCCAGTTAGTAGAAACGCAGACAACTATAGTTGCTTTAACTGCTCGCGACCAAACTTTGGCTCAGAAAGAAAACGAGCTACGTTTGGAAATAAAACGCTTCCCGCCTCTGTTGGCTTATTACAATCGGATGCTACCGCAGCTGCAATTTAGCCGTGAAAGGTTAGAGCAGCTTTTAAGAGCAGAACAACAATTGCGACAAGAACTTTCCAAGGGTGGGTTTAATTGGGAAGTGGTGGAAGATCCCCAAAAAGGCGCGCAATTAGGCCCCAATCTCCAACAGAATTTGCTGTTAGGTGCTGTGGTTGGCTTAATGTTAGGAGGCATTGCTGCCTTTCTTCGCGAATCGGCTGATGATGCAGTTCACACCACTGCTGAATTAGAGAAGCAAATGGCCATGCCGTTGTTGGGAACAACTCCCAAGTTACCGCCAGCCAAACCCAGAGAATCAATGATTAAGTTGCCTTTTGGCAAGCCAGAAGTTCTCGCCCCCTGGACGATTCAGGTATTGCAATCTCCACCGCGTTGGGAATCGCTGGATCTGATTTACAAAAACATTGAACTTTTAAATACTGTTACTAATTTAAAATCTTTGATGATTACCTCGGCTTTAGCCGATGAGGGTAAATCAGCTTTGGCGTTGGGTTTGGCAATGAGTGCTGCTCGTTTACACAAAAGGGTACTGCTGATTGATGCCAACTTACGCGACCCCAGTTTGCACCATCAACTGAATCTTCCTAATGAGCAGGGACTTTCAACTTTATTGGCGAGTGATACAACTCTACCCAACCAAATTAGTCTTCAATATTCAGGTTCCGCCTACATCGATATTTTGACTGCTGGCCCCAAACCTAACGACCCAGCTAATCTGTTGAGTTCCCCGCGGATGATCCAATTAATGACAGCATTTGAGGAAAACTATGATTTGGTTCTGATAGATGCTCCCCCAGTTCTCGGTTTGGTGGATGCCATGCTTACCGCATCATCTTGTCGTAGCGTGATTATGGTGGCAAGCATTGGTATTGTGACGCGAAGTCAGCTTAATCAAGCGACAGCTATGCTGAGTAAGTTAAATCTGATTGGGGTTGTAGCTAACGGGGTATCAAATAGTAGTAATTACGTACCCAATATCAAACAACAGCAATTGGCTCTGCGTCAAGCTGTAGAAAAGTAACTAGTACGGCTAGATGATAAATCCCCGACTTCTCTAAGAAGTCGGGGATTTTGCGTTTTGGATTTTTTCTCGTTTTTAGCCTCTGGTTAGAAATGCTGTTCATCGGGGTGCTGCCGCGGGTAAAAGAGGCGGAGCCTCAAGGATGAGTATTCCCAGTCTGAGACTGGGAACGAGACAATCTGCTAAAAGCTGGTTTTAGACTGGCTTTTACCTTAAATTGATAGCAATGATTCGTGAATTGCCTCTACGTTTTGATGAACCAAATTGAATTTTGTCGCTATCGGGAAGAATTCAGTATATTTATGCTATCTTTATGAATTTTCAGAGAAATCACTGACTCTTTAAAGAATAAATAAAGAAGTTATTTGAGCGATCGCTATTTCTACAGAGTCTTATATTCTAGAGATTAAAGCACCTTCATAAAGGCTAGAAGACAAGAGCAGACTGGTTTTTAAATCTATCGAGACAATGAACACCTCAGCGTAATTAAACGTAGATATAGATTCATGGGTAATTTCCCTCTACACTTCTCTACTGTCAGTAGTTTCCGGAAAATCAAGATTTGCCCATGAATGTTAATAGTAGCAGTCCTAAATCATTTGTGAAATATTTTTGGAGTTGGCTGTCATTAGTCATTAGTCATTAGTCATTAGTTATTTGTCCTTTGTCCTTTCTTATTTGCAATTACGTAGACGCGCCAGCGGCTTCCCGCAGGGTAGGACAAATGACCAAGGACGACCATAACAAAAATTTTCACAATTTCATTTAGGATTGCTACCTATGTAATTAGTATCTGTCTAATTTGTAAATCTCTACACCAGCAGAATTCTACGCAATATGTGCTTGGCTGAATGGCAAATACTATAGCATATTTTTGCCGTCAATTCTCTCCAACTTTTTGGACTTACAACAAGATTCGGATTTGGGTCTTTGGCATTGATAGCCTTTGATAACGCCTCAGTAATTCACTTTTGTATAAACCCAAAGACATTATGACAACTTCAATAATTCCAACTTTAGAGAATTTATATGATGTAACCCAGTCACACCAGGATAATCGTGGGTACTGCACACTCCTGTGGCGGCGGGGTAAGCTGTTGGTGAAGCCGCTTGGAGGAGTGAAACAACCATACCTGGCTTCATTAGATAATAAGCGATCGCTAGTAGAATGCTTACAACATTCTCCAGTAAGTTTGGTCAGCATAGATCCAAAATTGGGTGAGACTTTGCTCAAATTTTGGGCAGATGCATGTGAAGCAGCTCAAAAACCAATATTCCTAAGCATACCCGCTGACAAAAAACTTCCTAACCAACCTTTCAGACAATTGCAGCGAATAATTGATTGGATTGCTGCTTTCGTATTGCTGCTATTAGTAAGTCCAGTCATGTTGGGATTGATTGTATTAATGCAGGTTTACTCGCCAGGGTCAATTTTTTGTCGTGAATGGCGTGTTGGGGAACGAGGTAAATTCTTTCAAACGATCGGCTTTTGCACCCACAATACTACACCACTAGGACGTTGGATGGGTAAATACAATCTCGACAATCTGCCACAGTTATTTAACGTGCTACGGGGTGACATGAGTTTAACCGGATCTCGTTGTTGGACTTTGGAAGATGCAGTACAGCTAAATAAATTACCAGAAATTACAACTTCCTGGGAAGTAGAGGCACAGTCTCATCTGTTACATCTGGATAGCCAAACTCTGTAATTTATCAGTGCGGTAATTGATGATTTCATTTATCGCACTGAGGCTCAAAAAAAATTATTTATGTAGCATCTAATTCTAGGTAATTACTTTTCCAAACGCGATAAATTGCATCTCTACATCAGGGTTTTGTTACTCATTCTGAACTCTGTATCGATTTATAGATGTCTATCTACCTTGCCAAACTATTATGAGAAAATTCATGAATTTACAGCTTCCTCAACCACTCAGTAATCTGCTCAAAGCTAGCAGCTTTTGGCAGGACAACTATTTGATATTGCGAGAATTTAAACACTTTCGCAAAATTGCAATTTTAGCTCTGATATTCTCAATTTTGGCGGCAACTTTTGAAGGTGTAAGTATTGGTTTCTTACTTTCCTTTTTGCAAAGTTTAACTAGTCCCAACGCTCAACCTGTCCAAACAGGAATAGAATGGGTCGATCTTTGGATTTTAGGAGCCAAGACTTCAGCAATTAATCGTTTATATCGCGTATCTTTGCTGATTTTATTCAGTACTTGGTTACGTGCCACCTTCAATTATTTTTCTCAAGTTTATACTGAATTATCTCAACTACATCTTGCCGATCGCTTACGCAAGCAAATTTTTGAACAGTTACAATCATTATCGCTAAGTTACTTTAGTAAAACTCGTTCTGGCGAACTAATTAACACAATTACTACAGAGATTGAAAGGATCAGACAAGGTTTTAGTGGCGGAGCTTTTTTAGTAACTAGAGGACTCACAACCCTTGTTTACTTAATATCAATGTTTTTGATTTCATGGCAATTGACGATAATATCAGCATTACTATTTACACTTTTAGGTGTGGGGTTGTCAAATCTGAATGCTAGAGTCAGAGAATCAAGTTTTGGCATGACAACTGCTAATGCTAATTTTACATCAACAGCCATAGAATTTATTAATGGCATTCGCACTGTTCATTCTTGTGGTACTCAAGAATTTGAGCGTCAGCGTTACTACAAAGCTAGCGATAAGGTAATAAGTAGTACAACAAAGGTTGTATTTACCTGGACACTTGTGAAGCCAATTGCCGAAGGAGTAGCTACTACAGTATTGATCGGAATGATTATTTTGGCATTCACTAGTCTTGTCACTAATGGAACGCTACAAGTTGCTTCTTTGCTAACCTTTTTCTTTGTACTCTTTCGCTTTATCCCATTTGTTCAAGATATTAATGGCACAAGAGCATATCTTAGCACTTTACATGGTTCAGCAGACAATATTAAAAATCTGTTGACAAGTGATGAAAAATATTACTTTCAAAATGGCAGAGTTAAGTTTCAGGGATTAAAGAGGTCAATAGATTTAGTATCTGTGGATTTTGGTTATGATGATGAAAATTTAGTGCTGCATAATATTACCCTGACAATTGAAAAGGGAAAGATGACAGCGTTAGTTGGAGCATCTGGTGCTGGTAAAACAACTCTTGCTGATTTAATTCCTCGATTTTATAATGCTACAGATGGGTATATTTACATTGATGAAATGGATATCCGGCAGTTTGAAATTAACTCTCTCCGTCGCAAAATAGCTGTCGTCAGTCAAGATACTTTTATCTTCAATACTAATGTTTGGCAGAATATTTCTTACGGGACTCCAGAGGCGACTAATGAGGAAATTCAAGAAGCAGCTAAACTAGCGAATGCATTAGAATTTATTTTGGAAATGCCCGAAGGTTTTGATACCCAATTAGGAGATCGGGGTGTTAGGTTATCTGGAGGACAAAGACAGAGAATTGCGATTGCACGAGCTTTACTACGGAACCCAGAAATTTTAATTTTGGATGAAGCAACTAGCGCCTTAGATTCGCTATCTGAGCGCTTAATTCAAGATTCATTAGAAAAGCTATCTGTTGGTAAAACAGTAATTGCGATCGCTCACCGTCTTTCTACTATTTCTAAAGCAGATAAAGTTGTAGTTTTAGAACAGGGACGGATAGTAGAGCAAGGTAAATATCAAGAACTATTGGAACTAAAAGGTAAGCTTTGGAAATATCATCAAATGCAATATGAACTAAGGCAGCCAGATTAGAAACAACATCTAATTACCAAAGTCATTACAACATATTCATCGGCTGTATATCTTTACAGCCGTAAATCACTAATATGTATCAATAATTTTGCCAAACTAATAGTTAAATAATAAGATTTTAAACACTTATTATTCCTATAGATAAGTTATTAAAGTTCGTCCTATATACTTAAAAATCATAGAAAATATGTCCCAGGAAATCTTTGACAAAGACCTAATTTATCAATGTTCAAGTTTCGGTGTCGGTGGGAGTGGAGGTGTTGAAACTTATTTAGCTTCTCTGTTTGCACATCGGCCACCTGATGTTAGCGATCGCGTGTTAAAATCGCTTAAAAATATCGATCAAAGTCAGTTCAAACTGCTACACATCCACAGTGCAGATTTGCTATTACAGCTTACAGGCGAATGTCCTGCTATCTTCAGCGTTCATAATCACTCATTTTACTGCCCTAGCGGCACAAAGTATTTAGCAGAACAACGGACAATCTGCGATCGCAACTTCTCTTACTTAGGATGTACCTGGGGTAAATTAGCAGATAAATGTGGTAGCCGTAGACCTTTAAGAACTCTTAGAGAACTTCAAACTACTCATCAGTTTTTAGATGTCTTGAAAAGGCTAAAAATTACTTTCATTGCGAATAGCGAATATGTGCGCCAAGAGTTAATTAAAAACGGTGTATCTCCCGAACAAGTTATAACGCTACATTGTGGAATCTCTATACCAGAAACAGCAAGTTCACCCCTAAGCTTGGAAGTACATCAAAATCATCGAATTTTGTTTGCTGGACGAATTGTTTCTGATAAAGGTCTGGAATGGTTACTCAAAACCTTAATACATACAGATCCAAAAATTCAACTTGATATTGCAGGTGAAGGTTGGGAACGACCACGGTTAGAAAAATTAGCAAGCACACTCGGATTGAATCAACGAATCACTTGGCATGGTTGGTGCGATTCAGATAAATTAGATAAACTTTATCAACAGTGTTTTGCAGTCATCTTTCCTAGTGTTTGGCCTGAACCTGCTGGTCTTGTAACTCTAGAAGCATACTCTCGTTGTCGTCCTGTAATTGGTAGTGCAGTCGGAGGGATTCCAGAACATTTACAAGATGGAGAAACGGGTATTCTTGTTCCAAGCAATAATATCCAAAAACTGGCTGATGCTATTAATGAATTGTATAGAGATTATCAAAAAAGCCGATACATGGGTGAGCAAGGTCATACTTTATTGATGAAGGAATTTACAATGGCTGCTCATGTAAATAATCTCCAAACAATTTATGCAAAAACAATAGCTGAATTTCCTTCCCAAGCGAACAAACTATATAGTATCTCTTCAGTTCAAGAAGCTGAATTTGTTAAAAATATCAAATAGTGCATCTTTTACTTAGAAAATATCAAGGGAGAAAAATATGTCATTACATCAAGAATGTCAACAACCTTTAGTCAGCGTTGTTATCCCCACCTATAATCGACCAGACTATCTCAAGCAAGCGATCGCAAGTGCAATAAAACAAACTTATCAAAATATTGAAATTATTATTTCTGATAATTGTAGTTCCGAAAATCCCCAAGCAATTGTCGCATCTTTTGGTGATTCACGTATCAAATTTTGGCAGCATCCGCAAAATATGGGAATGTTAGCTAATCAGCAGTATGGCTTTAAAATGGCGCAAGGTAAATATGTTGCTAGTCTACATGACGATGATATTTGGCATGAAGACTTTTTAGCAAAGCTTGTACCACCACTAGAAGCCAATTCTGATTTGATTCTCGCTTTTTCTGACCAATACATTATAGATGCTAATGGTATAATTAATCATACTGGTACTGAAGAAAACACACGCGCTTACAAGCGAGATAAACTAGCAAAAGGAATTTATAAACCTTTTTTCAAAATTGGATTGGTAGATAAAAGTATACCTACTGCTGCATCTTGTGTAATTCGCAATAATTTGGTGGATTGGTATAATATTCCTTCAGAAGTTGGTGGAATGTGGGATTTATATTTAACCTATCTATTTTGTATATCTGGTTATGGTGCTTACTATTGTCCTGAAAAATTGACGCGATATCGCGCCCATGAGCAAACTGATACTATGCTCAGTGGTAGTCGAGATGTACAAGCAAAAATTCGTAAAGCTAAAAGCGAAATGTTTTGCTATCAAGTATTTATGGAAGACCCTCGGTTACAGGAATTTAGAACTCATTTTCAGCAGAAATGGTTAGAAGCTAATACTACTTTGGGAATTGGTTTGCTACGAAGCGAACAGATAGCCGCAGCACGTCCTTATTTTTGGCAAGCGCTGAATCAACAAAAATTTAATGTGCGAACTATGGCAGCACTTAGTCTTAGTTTTACGCCGCGATTTTTAACAAGTAAGTTAATCGGGGTATCGAAATAATATCTCAATATCTCTGAGTTGAGGAATTTATTTGTTAAAAAGACCTCTTGCATAAGTCGAATAGACCCCACCCCCCTTAATCCCCCCTTATAAAGGGGGGAAACTTGAAATCTTGTCCCCTCCCCAATACATACGGGGAGGGTTGGGGAGGGGTAATTCAAGGATTTTATCCTTAAGGAAATAGTGTATGAAACTTTGTATTGTTACTCATAAAATAAAAAAAGGTGATGGTCAAGGACGGGTAAACTATGAGGTTGCTAAGGAAGCAATTTGTCGCGGTCATCACTTGATATTATTAGCTAGTGAAGTCGCACCAGAACTAGAAGAAAATAGCCAAGTTAATTGGGTTAAAATTCCAGTCAAAGGCTATCCTACAGAATTTGTGCGTAATTTCATCTTTGCCCAAAAAAGTGCAGATTGGTTACGTAAACATCGCTCTGACATTGATTTAGTTAAAGTCAATGGAGCAATTAATCTGGCCGCGGCTGATGTGAATGCTGTACATTTTGTCCACAGTTCATGGTTGCGATCGCCTGTTCATATTTCTCGCAACCGCCGCGATTTATATGGTTTTTACCAATGGCTATTTACGGCTTTTAATGCCCGTTGGGAAAAACAAGCTTTCCAAAAAGCGCAGGTTGTGGTGGCTGTATCTGAAAAGGTAGCCCAAGAATTAGTCAATATTGGTGTACCGCGTTCTGGGATTCGCGTAATTGTTAATGGCGTTGACTTAGAAGAATTTACCCCTGGCCAAAGCAATCGCCAAAAATTAGGTTTACCGGAGAATGTCACACTAGCCCTGTTTGCCGGGGATATCCGCACACCCAGAAAGAATTTAGATACAGTCTTACACGCCTTGGTGAAAGTTCCCGATTTACATTTGACGGTGGTAGGTCATATCGAAGGTAGTCCCTTCCCACAACTAGCGGCATCCTTGGGGTTAAGCGATCGCGTGCATTTTGTCGGATTTCGCCGCGATATCCCCGAAATTATGCGATCAGTAGATTTATTTATTTTTCCTTCCCGATATGAAGCTTGTAGCCTCGTATTGTTAGAAGCACTTTCTTCAGGACTACCAGTAATTACTGCCACAGCTACCGGGGGTGCAGAGTTGGTGACACCAGAATGTGGCATCGTCTTAACCGATTCAAATGATATTGATGCTTTGGCTGTGGCGATGATGTCCTTAGTAAATGTAGATATGCAGCAAATGAGTCAAGCTGCTCGTTCTGTGGCAGAACAACACAGTTGGACTACTATGGCTCAAACTTATGTGGATTTATTCGAGGAGTTAAGCAAGAATGCGGAACACCGTTCTGATACCGACTTATCGCCGTCCACAAGACCTCTCACGCTGCCTTTTGGCGCTACAGGAGCAAACTAAACCAGTCGATCAAGCGATCGTGGTTGTCCGCGATACGGATGCAGAAACTTGGCAATTTCTGGCGCAATACACAGCGCACAATTTGCCACTGCATACCGTGAAAGTGACACAACCGGGGGTAGTAGCAGCTCTCAACGCCGGACTAGCAGCAGTGGAGGGCGATATTGTTTCCATTACTGATGATGATGCCGCACCTCACCCCGATTGGTTAGAGCGGATTGCGGCTTACTTTACCTCTGATAGTCGCCTCGGCGGACTGGGAGGGCGTGATTGGATATACCACGGCAGCAAATTAGAAGACGAATCCCGCCCAGTAGTGGGACAGTTGCAATGGTTTGGGCGAGTCATTGGCAACCATCACCTGGGAGTGGGAGAACCCCGCGAAGTCGATATTCTCAAGGGCGTGAACATGAGTTTTCGTACCCAAGCGATCGGACAACTGCGCTTTGACGAGCGGATGCGCGGTACTGGAGCGCAAGTACACTTTGAAATGGCATTCACCCTGGCATTAAAGCGGGCTGGTTGGAAGATAATTTACGATCCTCGCGTTGCTGTAGATCATTTTCCGGCACAACGTTTTGATGAAGATCAGCGAAATAATTTTAATGAAATTGCCTTTATTAATTTAGTCCATAATGAAACCTTAGTTTTACTAGAGCATTTGTCATTTTTCCGCCGGATTGCATTTTTGTTCTGGGCAGTATTTGTGGGTACGTGCGATAGCTTGGGTTTCGTACAATGGCTAAGATTTTTACCTAGTCAAGGGCAGTTGGCGGGGAAAAAGTTATTAGCATCTTGGCGGGGACGTTGGCAGGGATATCAAGAATTCAAAATTCAAAATTCAAAATTCAAAATGAGGCAGAGCCTCGAATGACTTCATTTCCAGGCTAGAGCCTGGGAACGAGTTCAAAGCTGCCAAATTTATTTATATGTACATCTAAAATTGAATGAATTCTAAGCAGATACTTTTCAATAGTTTTTTACAAGAAAACTATTCTCCTGAAGAGCGATCGCTACAGGGTTGGATGGCGATCGCAGGCTTTATATTACTAACTGTAGTTTGCTATTTTGGTGGTGTTACTGCCGGATTGCGCCTAATTTTTCCAGCGACAGCTTTAGTAGTAGCCTTATTTTTATACTTGCGGCATCCCATTCTCTACATTGGCTTTACCTGGTGGATTTGGTTTCTCACACCCTTAGCGACTCGCTTAGTTGATTATCGCGTAGGGTGGGATGCTAGCCGTCAAATGCTCATAGCACCCTACTTAGTGGTGTTTATAACTATAGCAACATTCTTTCGACACTTTCCCCGCGCTTCTCGCCAAGGAGGTTTGCCGTTTGTTTTGGCTTTTATCGGAGTTTTCTATGGCTTTCTCATCGGTCTAATTTACAACCCACCTATTCCTGTAGCACGCGGATTGATGGATTGGCTCAGTCCGGTTATTTTCGCTTTTCACTTATTTATTAACTGGCGAGATTATCCCAGCTATCGCCAGAACATTCAACGAACATTTCTCTGGTCTGTGTTGATTTTAGGAACTTATGGCGTATATCAATTTGTGGTAGCTCCTGAGTGGGATAGGTACTGGCTCATACAATCAAAATTATTCATGAGTTCTGGAAACCCTGTACCTTTCGGGATGCGCGTCTGGAGTACATTACACTCAGTCGGCCCCTTTGGTTCGGTTATGCAGGCTGGGTTACTGTTATTATTCACCGGTTCAGGAAGCTTAATTTTTCCGGCTTCGGCTGTTGGTTATTTATCTTTTCTATTAACACAAGCACGTACTAATTGGGGAGGCTGGTTATTTGGAATAATTATGATTATGGGTTCAGTCAAAGCCAAAATTCAAATGCGCTTAATTACCATAATTGTGGTCATGGCTATTTGTGTTGTGCCATTGACAACTATCGAACCAATTGCTGGAGTAGTAGCAGCACGTTTTGAAACTTTTTCTAATATTCAAGAAGATGGCAGCTTTAAAGATAGATCGGGAACTTACGACAGAAATCTTGGTTTAGCCCTTTCTAATGGTCTAGGTAACGGCTTAGGAAATATTTGGAAAGTCAACGAAAAAACTGGTCAAATTGAAGTAGTGGTAATTGATAGTGGCATTTTAGATATGTTTTTCACCCTTGGTTGGTTTGGAGGCATATTTTATATGGGTGGATTAATCTTTTTGATTATTACTGTTAGCAGCTATGGTGAAGGTCGTTTCGATAGTTTTGTCAGTGCTGCCCGCGCCATTGGAATCAGTTCTGCTTCACAGTTAGTTATCGGTAGCGGGATGTTGAGCGTATCAGGGATGATTCTTTGGGGATTTTTAGCTATGGCTATGGCAGGACATAAGTACTATAGCAATCCTCAGATGTTCTCCAATATTCCTAACTTCTCTAAGAAATCGAGAATCTCATAAATCTTATCACTTAAATAGGACTTTTATAGATTATGAAAGTAATTATTGTTATGCCACTGGCCGAGCAACGAGGCGGTGGTGAAATGATGCTTTGGGATTTGGTGCAACAGGGACGTAATGCTGGTGTTGAGTGGCTGGTGATATTTTTAGAAAACGGCCCGATGGTGGAACAAGTAAAGTCTCTTGGTATTGATGCGCGAGTTGTAGAAAGTGGACGTTTACGCCAAATCCACCGTTTTATTGGCGCTGTTTTGCGGATTGCTGCGATCGCTCGCCGCGAACGTGCAGATATAATTGTCAATTGGATGTGGATCGTGCATATATCTGGAGGCTTGGCGGCAATGTTGGCGGGCTTGCCTGCTGTGTGGTATCAACTAGAAGTACCTAGCGATAAAACTTGGTTGGTGCGACTCGCAACTTTAATCCCAGCGCGGGCAATTATCACTCTTTCGCAAGATGGCAAGCAAGCACAGGCAGAGATTTGGCCCCACAGACCAACACCTTTGGTTTATCCTGGTGTCGCATTAGACCGATTTGAGCCGAATGCTTTACCAACTCCAGAAGAAGCACGGCGAAAACTGGGTTTACCTTTACACGGGCCGTTGATTGGAATTGTAGGACGATTGCAACGATGGAAGGGAATGCACGTATTGGTGCAAGCAATGCCCAAAATTTTACAGAAGTATCCCGATGCCCATTGTGTAGTGGTTGGCGGTAAGCACGATTTGGAACCAGATTATGAGGACTTTTTAAAAGCCGAAATCACCGCTTTGGGTTTGAAAGACCAAGTAATTATGGCTGGGCTACAGCGTAATATCCCGGAATGGGTGCAGGCAATGGATGTATTTGTTCATGCATCGGATAAAGAACCCTTTGGGATTGTGATTATTGAGGCGATGGCATTGGGTAAACCTGTAATTGCTGGCAGTGCAGGCGGCCCGACAGAGATTATCACCGATGGGATGAATGGACTATTAACACCTTACGGCGATGCGGAGCAATTAGCGATCGCAATTCTCCGCTATCTTGACGAGCAAGAATTTGCCCAGAGTGCGGGAGTCGCTGCTAGACAACGCGCCCTCGATTTCTCAACGCAGAATTATGCCCAAAATTTTATTAATGCAATTCGTTCTGTAATGCCTAGCCCTTTATCACAATAATTTTGATAGGTTTGTAAGCTAAAACACATCTAATTTGCGGATGAAAATTTTCTCAATATCTTGTGGGGTGGGCATCTTGCCCGCCCTGATTATGCAACTTGAATGCTGATTAGCTTAGTAAGCATTTTAGTGCTTAAAAATTCAGGACTAAAGTGCTTACTAAAAACACATTTACGCCTCATAATTAATACCCTCTATACATCTGCACAATATAAAAAAGATTTATGCAAAAGGAATTAAATAAATGTTGATTGATAGTCGCAAATTACCAATAGATGAAATTATCAATACGGAAGTTTGTATAGTTGGTGCTGGCCCAGCAGGAATTACACTCGCACGAGAATTAATTGGGCAAGACTTTCGAGTGTGCTTACTAGAAAGTGGTGATTTGGAATTTAATCAAGAAACTGCATCTCTTGGTGAAGGTGAAACGGTTGGAGATCCTTTTCCACCCTTACAAGATATGCGTCATCGTCAATTTGGTGGAATGGCTAATGTCTGGAATATTGAAATTAATAAAAATCAACTTGGTCTGAGGCACGTGCCGTTAGACGCAATAGATTTTGAAAAACGAGATTGGGTTCGATACAGTGGCTGGCCTTTTAGTAAATCTCACCTCAATCCATTTTATGAGCGCGCTCAAGCAGTTTGTAAACTCGGTTCTTTTGCTTATGAAGCTGAAGCTTGGGAAAATGCTCAATCTCCTCGGATACATTTCACAAGCGACCGAGTTACTACCAGTATGTTTCAGTTTGGCCCGCGCGATATTTTCACCAATGAATATCGCCACCAAATCAAGCAATCTCCTAATATAACTACATTCCTCAACGCCAATGTGGTAGAAATTGAGGCAGACGAAACAACTCAAACAGTGAAACGCGTGCAAGTTGCTTGTTTATCTGGTAATAAATTTTGGGTTGTTGCAAAAGTATTTATTTTAGCCGCAGGTGGGATTGAAAACGCGCGTTTGTTATTACTATCAAACAAAATTCAAAAGAATGGATTAGGCAATCAACATGATTTAGTGGGTAGATTCTTCATGGATCATCCTTTTATCCGTTGTGGTATGCTTGTTCCCCAAAATCGCAAAATCTTTAATTCGATGGCTTTGTATGATTTACGCCGCGTTAATCATGTCACAGTCATGGGGAAATTTGCTCTAACGGAACAAGTGATGCGCCGCGATAAATTACTAAATATGACCGCGTTGTTATATCCCAGAGATGAAAGGTATAGATCGGCGGCAAAGGCTTCTGCAAAAATTTTGTTCTCTTCAGTTCGACAAAGACAGTTACCTAAAAATATTTTTCAGCATTTGCAAAATGTCATAACGAATATTGATGATTTAGTAGCTCATTGGTATAAATATAATTTCAAAAAAGAATATTTATTCCCTGATTTAAGTCATGGAGGATGGTCTGAGCGTGAAGGTAATGAACAGAAATATACAAAGTTTGAAGTTCTCAGCCAAACTGAACAAACACCAAATCCAAATAATCGGGTAACACTCAGTAATCAACTAGACAAACTGGGTTGTCCGCAAGCAAAATTAATTAATTATTGGAGCGAAATAGATATTTGCAGTGTGAAGCGATCGCAGTTAGTATTTGCACAAGAGTTTGCTAGCGCCGGACTGGGTGAGTTGCAGATTGAATTAGATGGAGATCGTCCAGTTGCTTCTCTTAGTACCCATCATAATATGGGAACAACGCGTATGCATCACGACTCAAAACAAGGAGTAGTCGATGCAAATTGTCAAGTTCACGGCATCTCTAATTTATTTATGGCAGGTAGCTCTGTTTTCCCTACAGGAGGCTATGCTAATCCGACGCTTACCATTATCGCCTTGGCAATTCGATTAGCTGACCATCTGAAAGCTGAATTGTCTCACTAAGTATAACTTTGTGTAAAATCGTCACGTTTTAGATGTAGCGATCGCCTGCTTTTAGTTTAAACTCCAGTATAAAGCAACTATACCAGGAGTTGCCTATCTGTTATTATCAGTTCTGTTCAAGTCAGATAGAAATTATTCTCGGAGATAAACAATGGGCAAGAAATATGATGTTTATGGTGTAGGTAATGCTTTAGTAGATATAGAATACGAAGTATCTCCAGAGTTACTACAAAAGCTAAAAATTGACAAAGGTGTAATGACACTTCTAGATGAAGACAGTCAAAATCATATTTTGGAAAATCTCAAAAATCTTCATTGCCATAAGAGTTGTGGAGGGTCAGCAGCAAACACAATAGTGGCAATTAGTCAACTAGGAGGAAAAACTTTTTATTCCTGTAAAGTAGCTAATGATGAATTTGGAGACTTTTACATCGAAGATTTAGTCAACTCTCAGGTAGATACCAACTTAAAAAATGGCGATCGCCAATCAGGAATAACAGGTAAATGTTTGGTGTTAGTAACTCCCGATGCAGATCGCACCATGAATACATTTTTGGGAATTACTGGAGAATTTTCTACACAAGAATTAGTATCATCAGCAATCGCTGATTCAGAATATCTATATATAGAAGGATATTTAGTGGCTTCTCCTACAGGAAAAGAAGCAGCTATAAAGGCTAGAGAAATAGCTGAAAAAGCGGGAGTAAAAACTACCATGTCCCTATCTGATTACAACATGGTGAAATTTTTTAAAGATGGTTTATTAGAAATCATTGGGCCTGGTTTAGACTTGATTTTTGCTAATGAAAGTGAAGCATTAGAACTAGCAGATACAGAAGATTTTCAAGTAGCTGTAGACAAACTAAAAACCCTGAGTAAGAAATTTGCCATTACTCGCGGTTCCAAGGGTTCAGTAGTATTTGACGGTCAGAAATTAATCGAAATCGCTGCACCTCAAGTAAAAGCTGTAGATACAGTAGGAGCAGGAGATATGTATGCAGGAGCTTTCCTCTATGGAATTACCCAAGGTATGAGCTATGAAGAAGCCGGAAAATTAGCATCGGCCGCAGCTTCTAAGATTGTTACATCCTATGGGCCAAGATTAAAAACTGAGGAGTTAAAGGCATTAGTTATTGCTTAGAGGATGTTTGAAAAGTGTCGTATAGCATATTAAATTTTGACATTACCCCCCCAACCCCCCTTATAAAGGGGGGCTTTAAGAGACTATTTCCCCCCCCTTTCCAAGGGGGGGTTAGGGGGGGTATTAAAGGTTGTTTTAAAAGTTCTTTGGTCGGTAGCAAAACGTTTTAGATCCCCCTAAATCCCCCTTAAAAAGGGGGACTTTGATTCCGGTTCCCCCCTTTTTAAGGGGGGTTAGGGGGGATCTAAAAATGCCTAAAATCACAGCGAAAAACTTTTCAAACATCCTCTTAGATACTTTGGGTAACAAATATGGGTAAGTTTTTTGAGACTTAACGAGAAAAGCCAGTTAGCGAATGTTGTACCAGCCAGCAATGTAAGCCCACCATTAACAGCGCCAATGGCAGCATCAACATTGGGATGATTTCTAAAGTTGTCCAACTTGCAACCCAGCCTGCTCCAGTGGGTACGATCGCTGCCCCCAAACTGGCGGCACTAGTGGCAATGCTAACAGCCGCAGGAACATGGGGGTCTGGCAATCGTTGAGGAATTAACCAAATGGTTGCAGGAAAGATGGCTGCCAACCCAAAGCCAATCAACGGTAAGCTAATCCATTGATCTGGCAGTTGCCACCAAGCAAGCAATCCAATGATTACAAGACTGAGCGACATACTGATTGTGCGCACCGCCCCAAGCGATCGCAAGAAATAACCTAAGATGAAACGTCCCAGTGTTAATCCCACCCAGTAAGCACTAACGCTGTAACCCGCAATCAGCGTGGGCGTGTGACGAGCGACAGACTGCACAGTGTATGCCCAGTTACCAATGCAGGCTTCAGTGCCAACATAAACCAGCAAAAGCAGCCCAGTTAGCAGTACTATCGGAGTTTGCAGCGCTCTGCCTAGATTTTCTAAAGCAGTTGTCTTTGATGGCAATACCCGTACTGTCATTGGTGTGTAGTTGAAGATGATAACGCCCAGCACGCTCACAATTAATAAGCTGACAATCCCGGCTAATACCCCATAAACTTGCCGCCAGTTCATGCCAACTGCTAACAAAGTAGTAGCGATCGCGGGGCCTGAAAGAGCGCCAATACCATAGAAAGCATGGAGCAAACCAATCAAACTAGCACTGCGGGAATCTTGCACAATGTAGGTATTAATGCCTGCATCAATCAACCCAATGCCCAATCCCAACGCCGATCCCGCGCCAACCATGAGAAACCAGGAGGGTGAGATGGCATAGATTGTCAGTGCCATCGTCAGCGCACCCGCAGCAATCAACAGCATTCGCGCTAACCCCAGCCGACTACTCACCAGACTGCTGGTGAATGCTGCCAGAATGTAGCCGCTAATTTGACTGAGAAACAGCAGGGTGACGGTTGCGGGAGTCAGGTTATAAGTAGACAGAATCGAGGGCAGAAGAACTCCTAATCCTGCTTCAGCAATGCCAATGGCAATAAAGGCATAGAAAGCGATCGCCGAACCTATCCACAGAGGCGGTAAGGTGCGTTGATAGTCTGTCATTGGCTGGAATGCTCCTGGATCGGAAAATTTGACTGCTGAGATTTACTCTAATTACAAGAAACTTCTGGTTGTGCAAAGTATGTATAGTGAAAAATCTTTTTATAACTACCAAATGGCATTATTAGTAATTATCTCAACATTTCATCACTATGTTGCTAAAAAGTTTGCAATGATTTCTCTCAAACCCTTGTAAAAACTGGATTGCAAATTTTCCGAAAAGTTTATTTATCCTTAATCTTTGAATACTTGAGCTGCTAGGAACGCTAATGCTGCTGTACCAGCGATCGCACCCCACTGAAGAAGCGGATTTTTTTCTAGCCAGTCGGAAATGCTAGGTATAACTAAGTGACCATAATCTCCGTTAACTCTGTCGTCTTCAGCAACAGGTTGGTAAAAATTATTTGGTGCATCTTCAGATTTTGGCTCAGAAGAACGTAGTAAATCGAAGCCAACGAGCAGTAACAGTGAATCTACTAATGATGGTGAGATGCGCTGTACCACATCTAATATTTTAGCTACATCCCCAACTAAGTAGTCACGAGTTGGATGTTCGGCTACGTAGAGGATAGCATCAGCTACAAGTTTAGGGTTGTAGTAAGGTGGTATCCCCGAAGGCTTTACGCCTAATTTTGTCAGACCATTATTCCAAAAGGGAGTGTCGATCACCGCAGGTTTCACACTCGTGACGCTGATGGGCCATTTTTCATGTTGCAACTCAAGGCGCATGGCTTCGATAAAGCCCTCGACTCCGTGCTTGGCTGCCGAGTAAGCACTTTGGTAGGGGAGCGATCGCTTACCTTCCATTGAAGAGACATGGATCAGCGCCCCCCGTCCCTCACGCTTCAAATGGGGTAGGGCTGCCATTGCACCATACACTTGTCCCATAAGATCGACATCAATGATATGCTTAAACTCTTCTGGTGTTATGTTGTCGAAAGTGGCAAAGATGCCGATCGCAGAGACGTGTACCCATGTATCGAGTCGCCCGTACACTTCCACAGTTTTATCTGCGATTGCTTTAACTTGGTCAAATACTTCCACATCAGCTACGTAAAAAGTTGCTTCACCGCCAAAGCTGCGAATCTCCTCCACTAAAGACTTTAGCTTCAACTCGCTCCGAGCCGAGACTACAACTTTTGCGCCGCGTCTAGCAAACTCAAGAGCTGTGACACGTCCGATTCCACTGGAGGCTCCGACGACAGAAACGACTTGCTGATTGATTGGCTTTAATTGCATGAGTGTTACGTTTTAAAATAAATTAGGAATTGGGAATTGGCTTCGAGAATGTTAGAGACTTTAGCTTCAATAAGTAATTCAGCCGCTTTGTTACTATCAGTTGTTATTAAAAATATTTTTTAATAACTCTGATAGTACATATATATGTTAATTATTATTACGGTTGCATTTCTCTGTCTATTGGGGAATCTGAAAGCGCCACAGGAAGTAGATTTCAGGGGGCAGAGGGGCAGGGGGCAGGGGGCAGGGGGCAGGGGGCAGGGAGCAGGGAGCAGGGGGCAGGGAGCGGGGGGGCAGGGGGCAGGGAGCAGGGAGCAGGGGGCAGGGGGCAGAAGTTCTAAGAGGATGTTTGAAAAGTGCTTGGCTGTGATTTTAGGCACTAACCGATCCCCCCTAGCCCACGCCAGTCGCTCATGGGGGAAACCCCCAAGACCGCGCTGGCTCCCCTTAAAAAGGGGGGAACCGGAATCAAAGTCCCCCAATTTATCGGGGGATTTAGGGGGATCTAGAACGTTTTGTTACCGAGAAGAAAACTTTTCAAACAACCTCTAAAGGGAGACTGGGAGGGAGAGGTCTGTCGAACTCACGTTAACCAAAATTATTCAGCAGACACCTAATCTAAAACCCCCATACTTTAGATGTACAGGGGTTATTTCAGCTGGCGCAGAATGCTTGAAGGAAAAGGTTAACTTGTATTTCATCCAATTAAAAACTTAAAAATAGCTATAGACAAAGCTGTACTTATTCAGGATAATATACCCCGGTTAATGTTTGCAATTGTGAACTAACAGCACTTATGTAAGTTCGATCGCTTAAAACTTGTGCTGGTAATTTTTTAGCATTAATCGCAGCTTTGACTAAATCTTTCGCAGTAATATTTCCGCGCTGACCTTGAGAAATCAAAACTCCTCCGCTAGGAACTCCTTGCTGTTTGAAAGCACCTTGGTAAGCAAGATTAACAAGATTAAACGGCTGAATATAGCTGACATTGGTAGAATTACTGCCTAATGCATCAGGATTAACTGCTGTGTTTATCGATCTGGCTGTTTGAGCGCTAGCAATGCCAGATGTGAAGGCAAGAGAGGCAATGATAACTGTAGAATTTATCAATGTTGTTAATTTCATCAGGTACTCCTTAACTATAGTGAAGTGGAATTAATAGTTTCTACTAATAGATTCCTCTTATTTATAGAAATTAACCTCATACAATTGACTCACCCAAACGGTTGAATTGCCTTTCATCCAAATGGGTGACTTGTTGCTGCCTTCTCGTTTTGGCATATTGGTAACAGTAACCACATCTCACAACTCAACGATGAAACTGTCTCGGAGATGAAAGTCAGCCTCCGCGCCTCGATGAGTTAACGCCCAGTAAGTCACCTCACCATCTCTGTGTTTGATAACGGTAGTAATGCTAATTTCGATGGCTTGGTTTGCCGAGACGATTTTATCTAAATCGACATCTAACGCAAGTACCAAAGCATCGGTTTGATTCTGAACACTAAATGGTAGCTTTTTAAAGGCAGTTTCCTCTTGCATCCCTTGACGATATCCATCAAAGCGATAGACATTCCAGTGTCCGGCGGGGGAGAGGTTAAATTCCCAATATCGTGCAGAATCTTTAATACCAAGAAAAAACTCGAAGCAGGTATCTTCCCAAAGTTTATGCTTGCGTGATGGTGCATTTGATGTTGGAGCAATTGCAATTTCTTTTAAGTCACCTCCAAGGTTGTAGCAAATAGTAAGTTGATTAACATTTCGGGAGATATTGCCTGTAATTTTCAAATGAGGAAAAGACTCGGTGGAAGAAAAGGATTGCAGGGAAAATGTCTGCTTGTTCATTTCATATCTTGGATAATTTTGCGAATCTGCGTTTCTTGAGATTCAATACTTTCAGTCAGCTTAAACTGAACGATCGCTCTTGCTAAGTTATGTTCTGGGTGCTTAACTTTGAAGTAGACATTCCCGGCTAAATAATCAGCAAAAAATCTCAGTCCTAGTTCAAAAGTAATTAGACGAATGGCATCATAGATGTATGCATAATCATTCTCGGTCAGAAATGCCTTAGCCACAGCAAGATAACCTTGGAGGATTTCTTGACACAAATCGGTATCGAAATAAATACTTTCCCAATTCTCGGTTTCTTCGCCAGCCGGATTGCAACCCGATCGCAGACAATCGCCAATATCGTAATGTACTAAACCGGGTTTCACGGTGTCTAGGTCGATGACGCTAACGGCTTGCTGGGTAACAACGTCAAACATCACGTTATTAATTTTGGGATCGCCGTGCATCAGACGTAGGGGTAGCTTGCCTTCAGCTTTGGCATTTTCTAAGATATGTGCAAAGGCTTGGCGATCGCTAACAAACTGTAAGCAATAATTAACTTCCGAAGATTTAGGCGCACTAGTTTTCGGCAAAACTTCCTCGTAATGCTGGAGATAAAACGGTGTAATATGAAACCCTTCGAGGGTGTCAGCAAGTTTTTCTGCTGGCAAATCGCTGATTAGATTGTGAAACATTCCCAAGGCATAACCGATTTCTTTGGCGTGGGAGCGATCGCCCATACTATCAAAGGACTGGGAGCCTGGAATAAAGCTGATTGCCCGCCAAAATGAGCCATCTGCATCCCTCCAGTGGTCTTGAGCGTTTTTGGTCAACAGTACGCGTGGCACTTCCCAGCGACGATTCAGGGGTGTATCCTGCAACCTTTTTTGAACGTGTTCAGTTAAGGTACGCATATTCTGCATAATCAGTTGTGGCTGACGAAACACCTGTGTGTTAATGCGTTGCAGGACAAAATGTTGTTCCTTTGAGGAATCGAGAGTTGCTAAAAAGGTGTCATTTATATTACCACTGCCAAATGCTTTCACGCCTGTAACCTTCCCCAGTGGGGCGAATTGGTTAGCGATCGCCTCTAGATTTCGGGTATCCTGTGTATTGAATTGTTCTATCATCTGCTTCATCTCTACTACTCCTCACGTACATTGCATGAAAGCAATAGGGGATATCGTAGCGCAAGTGTCAAGATAATTTGTAATTCGTAATTCGTAATTCGTAATTCGTAATTGATTAACGAGATGTCAATTATGAATTTTTAAAAGTACTATAGCAATTCTGAATCCATTTGTGAAAAACAAGCTCCCCAACTTTTCAAATAAGTCGGGGAGTTGCGGGTTACAATTTTCGTCAACCCCGTGCTAATTCAACAGTTAGGAAATCTCATCGCTATCAACCCACTCATCATAAGATGAGTCATAACCAACGTAGTGAAGATAGTATTGCTGGCCTTGGATTTGCTGAATCGTTGCGGAATACCAAGCTTCTTGGTCATCATCCCAACATTTTACTTTTTGACCTACTGCATATCCATTTTCATCTGTGGAGCGAAGATCGCGAGTCCGAATGTCATCTTCGCCTACCCACTCGTCATAAGATGAACCGTATCCAAGGTAATGAATAAAGAACTGGTCATCTTGGATTTTCTCAATGGTTCCCTGATACCAATCCTCCTCATCATTATCCCAGACTTCTACAGTTTTGCTGACTTCATACTGATTCCGATCTGATTTATCTGATTTAACGGCAGATGAAACATCTTGAATCGGCTTTTGTTCTTCTTGTTTGATTTCTTCTTTTACTAGAGTGTATGCTTGCAAAATCAAACTGCGAGCGACCGTTTGAATTCCTGTATGCTCGTAGTAATTGGTAGTTTGATCTAGGAATGCTGCAACTAAATCTAAATTATCATCAGCAATCTGAATAAAATTACCCAAATTACTAGAAATTGATTGCGGGGTTATGCCCGTCTTGGATACTAAATTATTCATCCAGCCTTGCACGGAGTTAAAACCCTGACTGATAAAACCAACTTTATCAGAAGGATTATTACCTGGAAGAAAGTTATTAACGGCTAAGAAAACCGGATTTTGAGTTATTGCATCAGCATCAGTACCACTAATAACTCCCTGAATTTTGCTGAGGAAGTCAGGGCCCAAGGGCAGAATTCCATCTAGACAAACTAAAGCTACCATCCGCATTAGGGATGCATTTTGATAGTTGTTAGTTAGGGAATTAGCAAACTCTTGGGGATTTGGTTGAGGAATGCCGTTTAGTTTGCAAAAGGCAATGATTTCGACGGCGATTTTTAATACCAAGTCAATGGATTGAGTGACATCGGCTTTGGGAGTAACTTTGCCTAAAAAAGAGAGAAAGCCGATTTTTTCACTAACTTTATTCGCTAAAGCTGCTGCTGCCATCGCTGTGTCTGCCTTATCAATTGTTTGATAAAGTTTGATGGCAAACTGGTAGCCTTGTTGAGGATCTATGTATAAACTAGCAGCGCGATCGCGGATTTTTTGAATTACCTTAGCATCGGTAACTCCTGTAATAGCGCGGATATTATTGTCAAACCCCGTCAAATTGCTCCATTCACCTGGAGCTACATAATCAAGAGCCTTTAAAACTTTGACAGTAATATTGTCAGTCGGTAACTCGTCAACCAACTGAATAATCGATTTATCCATCAGCCGATCCTCAAAACTCCAGATATCGTTACAATACGGTTCAGAGCAGCCCACATTTAGCGTTGGGCAATTACTGAAACGTATTTATAGAGTTCCCCAACCCGATCAAAAAATAACGATGTTAGTAACAGACGCTACACCTCAAGATATTGCATAGGCGATCGAGCCGGTAGTCGCTACAGGGAAGACAGTAGTCACTACAGGGAAGGCGGTAGTCGCTACAGGGAAGGCGGTAGTCACTACAGGGAAGACGGTAGTCACTACAGGGAAGACGGTAGTCGCTACAGGGAAGGCGGTAGTCGCTACAGGGAAGACGGTAGTCGCTACAGGGAAGCCGGAAGTCGCTACAGGGAAGCCGGTAGTCACTATAGGGAAGCCGGAAGTCACTACAGGGAAGAATATTTTGATTTTTGCTCGGTAATATGTGGTTATTTAACAGAGCATTAAAAATACCCCACCCTAGCCCTCCCCTTGCAAAGGGGAGGGAACTAGATTTTCGGCTTCCCCCCTTTGCAAGGGGGGATTGAGGGGGGTAATTTCAACTTTGCTAGGAGGAGGGAATTGTATTCCTAGTTTCTCCCCTTTGCAATGAGAGATTAAGGGGGGTAATTTGGAATTACCAAAAATCAAGATGTTATGACAGAGCTTTATAACAAAACCTCAGAGAAAGAAAAAAGATGATCGCTCCGTAATAATATGCCATCTGCTGAAAAGATTGTGTGGGAAAGGTTGAAAAATCGGCAAATTGATGGTTGCAAATTTCGTAGACAGTACAGTATTGATATATTTGTTGTAGATTTTTATTGTCCTGAATTAAAACTTGCTATAGAAATTGATGGTGATAGCCATTTTCAAGAAGGAGCGCAGGTTTATGATTATGAACGACAATGTTTTCTTGAATCTAAAGGCACTTGTTTTTTGAGGTTTACAAATCAACAGGTTTATCAAGAGTTGGAAGGTGCGATCGCAATGATTGCACAAACGGTTTGTCAATTGCGGAAGATTACCCCACCCTAACCCTCCCCTTGCAAAGGGGAGGGAACTAGATTTCTTTTTTCCCCCCAATGCATCGGGGGGACTAAGGGGGGTAATTTGACTTATGTGTACACCTTAGCCAATGCATCGGAGGGTAATTTAATTGCAGTAGCACTAGTTGGACGAATTACCATCCCATCTCAAATCAAATCAAATAAGTAATTTTGATTGGTGATGTGTGCGATCGCTTTCGTCCGATCTACTACTCACAGTCTGTTAACTGTAGCATTCGGCTAATTTCTGTTCACTTGCAAGGTGAATAATTTATACTGAATAGACCCTAAAATACAGCAAACGCTTGAGTAATCTATGATCGCACTGGAAGGGTATAAAGTCCTGACAGAACTGCACGCAAGCCCCAATTCTCAGGTCTATCAGGGATATCGAGAGTTAGATCGACAACCAGTAGTACTGAAGGTTCTGTGGCAAGAATACCCATCCCCAGAAGCGATCGCTCGGTTTAAACTTGAATACGATCTCACGCGCCGCGCTCAAGCGCCGGGAATTATCCAAGCTTATGACTTAAAAAAGTATCAAAACACCTTAGTCTTAATTTTAGAGGATTTTGGTGGACAACCTCTGCGTGAGTTACTCAATCAATCACCTCTACCGCTAGAGAATTTTTTGCAATTGGCTATGCAAGTAGCGGCAGCTTTAGAAGAAATTCATCAGCAACAAATTATTCATAAAGACATTAATCCTGCCAATATTCTTCTCAATCCCACGACTCAACAAACGAAAATAATTGACTTTGGCATTGCTACTTTGCTGTCGCGGGAAAATCCCACGTTGCGAAATCTCAATGTTTTAGAAGGGACTCTCGCTTATATTTCTCCCGAACAAACAGGACGAATGAATCGCTCGATTGATTATCGCACCGATTTTTACTCTTTGGGAGTCACTTTCTACGAACTGTTAACACAGCATTTACCTTTTATTAGCGACGATCCTGTGGAACTAGTTCACAGCCACATTGCCAAACAACCGATTCCGCCCGATCGCATCAATCCTCAAATTCCGCCAGCGCTTTCGCAAATTGTGATGAAGTTGCTGGAAAAAACTGCTGAAGCGCGTTATCAAAGTGCTTTTGGATTACAGGCAGATTTAGAGCAATGCCTAAAGATGTTGCACGCTACAGGGCAAATTTCCTTATTTGAACTAGGACAGCAAGATAACTCCAGTAGATTTCAAATTCCTCAAAAACTCTACGGACGCGAGGCGGAAGTGGCAAATTTGCTGGCAGCTTTTGAGCGAGCTAGTCACGGTGAAAGCGAAGTGATGCTGATTGCAGGTTATTCTGGAATTGGCAAATCAGCCTTGGTTCAAGAAATTTATAAACCGATTACCCAACAACGGGGATATTTTATCTCTGGGAAGTTTGACCAGTTCCAACGCAACATTCCCTACAGTTCTTTAATTCAAGCCTTTCAAGCTTTAATTCGCCAACTATTAACTACAAGTGAAGCAGAAATTACTATTTGGCGCAAAAAATTATTAAATGCTCTTGGTGTCAATGGTCAGGTGATTATCGAAGTAATTGCAGAGGTGGAACTAATTATTGGTCAGCAGCCACCTGTTGTAGAACTATCGCCCAAGGAAGCGCAAACTCGGTTTAATTTAGTCTTGCAAAACTTCATTAAGGTCTTTACCCAAAAGGAACATCCTTTAGTGATGTTCTTGGATGACCTGCAATGGGCGGATAGTGCATCACTCCAGTTGATTCAGTTGTTAATTAGTCAAGCAGACAGTCAATATCTGTTGTTAATTGGTGCTTATCGTGATAACGAAGTAGATAAAAGCCATCCACTGCGGGCAACGATCGCATCCTTAGAACAAGCAGGAGTGGCTATTCACGAACTCACCTTAACGCCTTTAGCATTGCCCGAAATTCAACAACTCCTCAGCGATACCCTCAACAATGCCGATTCAGCAGAAATTACTCCTTTAGCAGAACTGCTTCAGCAGAAGACTAATGGCAATCCCTTCTTCATGAATGAATTTTTGAAGTCGCTGTATGCAGAAGAATTACTCCAGTTTAATTTCACTCAGCGACAATGGCAGTGGCAATTGGCAAAAATCCAAGCAGCCCAGATTACCGATAATGTAGTCGAGTTGATGGCGCTGAAAATTCAAAAGCTGCCAGTTGCCACCCAGGAAGCTTTAAAATTAGCAGCTTGTATTGGTAATTCCTTTGATTTGCATACTTTGGCGATCGCTAGCTCAAAATCCCTTGCAGATGTCGCCGCCCAACTCTGGGAAGCCGTGCAAACCGGACTCATTTTACCACAAGGCAATGACTACCAACTGTTGCAAGTTGCCGACCTAGAAGTAACAGCGTTGACAAATTTGGATGTAGTCTACAAATTCCTGCACGATCGCGTCCAGCAAGCTGCCTATTCACTGATTTCTACCGACCAAAAACAGGCAGTACACTTGCAGATTGGGCAACTGTTATTACAAGGCATTACTCCCCAAAAGCAAGAAGAAAGAATTTTTGACATTGTTAACCAACTGAATTTCGGCATCAACCTGATTACAGACCCTCAACAGCGACAAAAACTAGCCCAGTTGAACTTAACAGCAGGTAACAAAGCCAAAGCCTCAGCCGCCTATCAGCCAGCCTTAGATTATCTGACAATGGGGATTAACAGTCTAGCAGCTAGTTGTTGGCGGCAGCAGTATCAGCTAACTTTGGCATTGCACACCGCCGCCGCCGAAGCTGCTTATCTGGGTGGGGACTTTGAGTGCATGGATACACTAACAGATGAAGTGCTGCAAAAGACCCGCAGCACAGTCGATCAGGTGCAGGTTTATGCCATCAAAATCCAAGCTGCGATCGCCCGCGATCGACTCTTAGCTGCCTCTCAACTCGGTCTGCAAGTTCTGCAACTGTTGGGCATTCCCTTAGCTAGCAACCCCGGTCAACCGCAAATTATGCTGGGATTGTTAAAAACTAAACTTGCTTTGGCAGGTAAGCAGGTAGACACCTTAGTTGACTTACCAAAACTCACCCATCCCACGAAATTAGCGGCAATTCGCATCCTGGCAAGTATTGCCTCGGCGACTTATTTAGCAGCCCCGAATGTTTTTCCTTTGACGGTCTTTAAACAGGTGGAAATATCCGCCAAATCCGGCAATGCGGCGGAATCAGCTTTTGCCTACGCTACCTATGGTTTGATTCTTTGTGGCGTTGTCGGGGATTTGCAAGGGGGATATAAATTTGGTGAATTAGCCTTGCAAGTACTAGACCGCTTCAATGCCAAGCACCTGCAAGCGAGAACTTTATTTGTAGTTAATTCCTTTGTCCGCCATTGGCAAGAACCACTCCAAAATACTATTCCTTCACTGCAAGCAGGATTTCAAATTGGGCGCGATACGGGTGATACCGAATACGCTGCCTTTTGTGCCAATACATCCTCTATGCATTGCTATTTTACTGGTCAAAATCTGGCTGAATTAGATGAATGTTTAGCTATCTACGCAGATGCAATTCAACTGTTTAAGAAAAAACCGATATTTGTTCTCATTCAACTTTATCGCCAAGTAGTTGCTAATTTACAGGGCAAAAATGCTAATCCCTGTCAGTTGATCGGGGAATTTTATGATGCAACGGCGATGTTAACCCAGCATATCGAGAGTAACTATCGCACAGCTATTTTTTATATTTATACTAATCAATTAACGCTGAATTATTGGTTTGAAGATTATGCTACAGCCGTCAAGAATGCTGATTTAGCAATTCCTTATTTAGATGCAGTTGTGGCTTTATATATTGTAGGATGGTTCCACTTTTATGACTCTTTAGGGCGACTAGCTTTAGCTTCTGTTGTCAGTGCAGCAGAACGTCAAAAGTTACTTCAGCGAGTAGCTGCAAACCGGAAAAAGTTGCAAGTCTGGGCAAAATTTTCTCCTGTCAACTATAGCCATAAATTAGCGCTGGTAGAAGCAGAATGGCATCGGGTGCATGGAGAATCTAGTCAGGCGATCGCTTGTTACGATCGCGCCATTGCCTTAGCCCAATCAAACCAATATTTGAATGAAGCGGCTCTCGCCAATGAATTAACTGCCAAATTCTACCTCGCCCAGAACAAATCCAAGATTGCCCAAGTATATCTGCAAGAAGCCCGCTATCTTTATTTGCAGTGGGGAGCGATCGCCAAGGTAAAAGATTTAGAAGCCAAGTATCCCCAAATCTTAACGCGCATTCTCGAAAAAGCTGTTAACTCAACTTTATCAACCACTACTTCTAGCCCGACAGGTTTCACAAGTACCAGCCGCTCCGAATCATTGGATTTGGTGACAGTCATCAAAGCTTCTCAAACCCTATCCGAAGAAATTCAGCTAGATAAACTTTTATCTAACTTAATGCGGATTTTAATAGAAAATGCCGGGGCGCAACGGGGATTTTTGCTGTTGTCAACCAAAGGCAAGTTTTTAATTGAAGCTCAGGGAACCGTTGGTGAGAATACCATTCAGGTATTGGAATCACTCAGTATTGAAGATAACCAAATTCTTTCGACTGCGATCGTTAACTATGTGATTCGCACTAAAATTAATGTAGTCTTAAACGATGCCATCAACGAAGCAGTGGGAATTGGGGAATTTATTAAAGACCCCTACATTCGCCAATACCAACCGCGATCGATTCTGTGTACTCCCTTGATTAACCAAGGAAAGTTAGCAGGAATTGTCTATTTAGAAAATAACTTGACAACCGGAGCATTTACCCCAGATCGCTTGGAGTTGCTCAACCTGCTTTCAGCACAAGCAGCTATTTCCATTGAAAATGCCCGTTTGTATACCGATTTAGCCGCACTCAATAAAGCTTATGAGCGCTTTGTCCCGCGCCAATTTTTACAATTCCTCAACAAGCAAAGCATTATAGATGTGCAATTAGGCGATCAGGTGCAGCGAGAAATGTCAGTTTTATTTACCGACATTCGCGCCTTCACCACCCTTTCAGAAAGCATGACTCCCGCCGAAAATTTCCGATTTATTAATTCCTATCTCAGCCGCATGGAGCCGATTATTCTGGAAAACAATGGCTTTATCGACAAATATATTGGTGATGCCATCATGGCCTTGTTTGCCGGAGATGCTGATGATGCAGTCCAGGCGGGAATTGCCATGTTGCAGACATTAACAACCTACAACGAAAAGCGCCAAACCAAGGGCTACTCACCAATTCAAATTGGCATTGGGATTAATACTGGTTCGCTAATTTTGGGGACAGTCGGCGGGTTGAATCGCATGGATAGCACAGTGATTAGTGATGCGGTTAATCTCGCAGCACGAATCGAAGGATTGACCAAAACATTCAACGCTCCACTTTTAATTACCGACCAAACTTTTGAACGGTTACAAAATCGCGATCGCTATGGTATTCGTGTAGTTGGTCAGGTAAAGGTGAAGGGTAAAACGAATGCTGTGACTGTTCATGAAGTGTTTGCAGCCGATCCCGCAAAAGTTAGTGCAGGTAAAACAGCGACTTTGGAGATATTTGCAAGAGCATTAGCGTGTTACGAACAACAACAATTTGCCGCAGCAGCCGGGTATTTTCAAGATTGTTTGCAGCAAAACCCGTGGGATCAAGTCGCGCAGATGTATCTTGAGCGCTGTCAGCCAGGAAAAGAAATAGCATCAATTTTTACTGACGCAGTTAAATTTTAAGGTATTTACATACTGAGTGCTGATTAAATTAAGAATTACCCCCCTTAATCCCCCCTTGTAAAGGGGGGAGACCGGAAATCTAGTTCCCTCCCCTTTGCAAGGGGAGGGTTAGGGTGGGGTAAAACCGTTATTTATCAGCTATTTCAGACTTGTGTATACACGGTAGCCCGTTGTAAACGGTCTTTCAACTCAGCACTCTTCATAGTTGGATTCAAAAATCCTGAAAAAGCTGATGTTTGGACATTTGAGAGCAAAAACTCAACTTTTAAATTAAAACCTAGTGTTATACCTGAGGCAAAACACCAAATTAGAGTGCAATACCAGGGTATCAATTAATGAGTCCTAAAATTCCCGAACCCCGATTTCCAGAGGCAGCAATGACTGCCAGCCGTCAGGAAATATCGAATTTACCGATGAATGTCATCTATGGAGATGTACCGGCAGATTTATCAGGACATACGTTTATTATTGCGCCTGTAGGTAGTGTTGCCTCTGGGGGCTTACCCAATCAAAATGCAACCCACATTTTTAACGGTGATGGGATGATTTACCGCTTTGACTGGCAAGGCGGACAGGTGAGTGTCAAAACGAAACTGGCACGTACACCTTGCTACTATGCAGATCGGGCAACTTTTAACAATCTTGCCTATCGCTCTCATCAATTTCGCGATCGCGGGTTGTTGCGCTTCTCCCCTTCCTTGGGCTTGCGAGATGAGGTGGATATTGCCTTTCTCGCCTTTAATACAGCTAAAGACAGCCAAGAGCGATTAATGATTACTTATGACGCTGGTCGTCCCTACGAAATTGATACCAATAGCTTAGAAGTTGTTACCCCAGTGGGAGGCAACACTGAGTGGAAATCGTTTCTACCTTTGCCCTATCCTTTCCCGCCTGTGTTGAGTACGTCTCACCCAGCCTTTGATGGTTATACCAACGAAGTTTTCTTAGTTAACTATGGGCGATCGCTGAGTAATTTTCTTGAAAGTGCGCGTTTCATTTATGACCTCGAACAACTGCCCCAGGAACTACAGCAATTGCTAAGTGCGATCGCTAAACTTTTAGAGAACAATCCTTTGCAGATTCCCTTGGGAATGTTCTCGAAGTTTTCTCAAAGTTTCTCGCAACTATTGATTGGCTGGATTGAGAAATTGTTGGGAACTGCTATGCCAGATTTTGTTCGTTTGATGCGATGGGATGGTGTCGGCAAACTCCAGCAGTGGGAGTTGATACTGCCGGATGGTTCCCCGGTGCGAATTGAACAAAGCATCCATCAGTTGGCAGTTACCAAAGATTACGTGGTGGTAATGGACACCTCCTTGAAGATTGGCCCAGAACAAATCCTCAATAACCCAGTTCCCGATAGTTTGGAAACTGAACGCCTACTGCGACGATTGCTGACGCGATCGCAGCAACCCAATTCCCCCATTTACATCGTGCGTCGGGCTGACCTGAAAGCAGATGTGACTACTGTAGTAGTCCGCCCAGCTGTAATTCCTTTAGAAACAGTGCATTTTTTGACCGATTACGAAAACCCTGACGGTCAAATCACAATGCATACAGCCCATCTCTGCGCCACAGATATCGCCGAATGGGTTCGCAAGTATGATATCTCAAAATTCGATGCTCCCAAATCTGCGCCTCTGTGGTTGGGAGGAATGTTATCTAATGGGCAAATGGATGTGGGTCGTTTGGGTCGCTATCAAATAGATGGCGAGACAGGTCAGATTCGAGATGCCAAAGTAATTTACGATACCCGCCGTCATTGGGGTATAGGGTTCTATGCTTGTCAAGAAAAGCTGGCCTCTGGATTGCCTCCTCAGCGAATTGATAATATTTATTGGCAATCTCTCGGTTTTTGGCCAGAACTGCTGACTGAGTTTATTTACAACTTGTACGAAGACTATCCCTATCGGGCTGTCCCCCTAAAAGAATTACTGGAACGACAAGAAGCATTCCACAATCGCCCTTCTTCTTTGTTTCGGGTCGATACAATCAAAATGGAGGTAGCAGATTTTTATGATGCGCCCCCCGGTTATTTCATCAGTTCGCCCCAGTTTGTACCGAGATTGAACAGCAATGGCAGTTCTACAGATGGCTATATTGTCTGTACGGTATTTGGGGGAAATAACAACGAAATTTGGATCTTCCAAGCCGATCGATTAGAGGCTGGCCCTATATGCAAATTGAGCCATCCCCAACTGGATTTTGGCTTCACAATGCACACTGCTTGGTTATCTGCCATCGCACCTCGCACTGCTAGTTACGATATCCCCGTGCGACAGGATTATGAATCGTTACTTAAGCAGCCAGCCATTCGGCAATTATTTACAGAAGCAGTTTATCCGCATTTTCAGTAGAAGACATTGCGATCGCAAAATTCTCATCAGGGCACATTACTACTAAAAAATCAACAGTGTATGGCTAAAATTTCTAAAGATGCACGAATTTGTATTGTTGGGGCGGGAGCAGCCGGATTATCTACGGCTTACTTTTTGAAAAAGCAAGGCTACCGCAACGTACTTGTCTTAGAAAAAGCTGGACGGGTAGGGGGATTGTGTTATTCTATTACCTACAATTCCCGTTCCTTTGATTTGGGAGCAAATTATCTCACCCCTGCCTACAAAGAAGTCCTAAAAATTGCTGAAGAAGTCGGCGCTCAACTTTACAGCGAAGGCCCAGGGCAAGTCTACAACCCTTTTAAATCTCAACCGGGACAACCTGCCTACACCTCAATTATGAATGCCGTTACCGAGGGAACCGATCGAGTAACGTTTTTGGCAGCCGTTGGGCGCTTTTGCTGGGAGCGTCTTTGCTTAGAGCCAATTATTTCCGTTCCTGGGTTTGCCGGTATCAGTCAACATCCCGAACTGACTCAACCTTTTTCCCAGTGGTTAGCACAGAAAGATTTGTCATGTCTAGCAACTTTGTTTGAAATTCCGATTACTGCGATGGGCTATGGCTATTTAAACGAAATCCCCACCGTCTATGCTTTAAAATACATGACCCTAGAAACCTTTGGGACTTTAGTTACTTACGGTGCAGATATACGCTGCGGTTGGCCTAAACGGTTTATTGATGGTTTCCAACGCTTTTGGGAGCGTGTTGCTTGGGGAATAAATGTGCGCTTGAATATTGACATCAAAGAAATCAAGCGTGGGGCAATTACACGAGTGCGGTTCACCGAACAGGAGCAAATTCTTGACAAGATTGTTACCCATGAAGAAGTTTTAGAATTTGACTATCTGGTTTTAGCTTGTCCGTTGACGCTGAATGTCCTCAACACTTTTCTCGATTTGTCGCCAGCAGAAAAAGACCTATTTGAGCAGATAATTCTCAATCCCTACAGTTTGATTACTTATCTAATTCCCGAACTGAAAATGCCAACCCCAGTAACTAATGTCATTCCCTTAAATGCAGTGGGGAATCCCTGGTTTATCGCTCAACAGTTTGCTGACAATGACCTGATTGCCTTTTACACTCGCTTAGATCGTGAGGGAAAAATCACTAAAACAGATGTTCTCCAAGGGATTCAAAAGACATTAGAGAATTTGGGAGTGCAGGTAGATGATGATTACTACACCTACGATAAGTGGCCTTACTTTCCTCACGTTACTTCAGAGGCCATGCAAGCGGGATTTTACGATCGCTTAGAAGCCCTGCAAGGTCAACGCAAGACCTTTTATGTGGGAGGCTTATTGAATTTTGAATTGATAGAAACAATTGTCGAGTATTCAAAAAGTTTAGTCGAGAAGAACTTTTAGTCCAGAAAAGATCCAAGAATAATCCAATGGCGATCGCACCTCAGACAAAGCCAAATCAGTAATTTTGGTTGATGATGTATGCGATCGCGTTTAATCGTGCCTACTTACGTCGGCAAAACCACGCTTTGACGCACAGCACGCTTGCGCTCGCTTTTCCGAGTACCTCCAGCCATCTGATATTCGTGGCTATTATTACCATATTTATAAGCAATACCACGCAAAAGTTTCTCAGAATAGTCTGCTAATTCTTGTTCATTTTCGACGAGCTGGGTTAGTAAGACATCAATCGTCGAGAGGCTGGTATTGTATGCTTCTAGAGATTGCCGCACCCTTTCGATTTTCTCATTATAATCTTTGACTGTTAACCCCTCTCCGACATCGAGAGTTTGACTAATAGATTTAACGCTTGCTAGACGTAGTTCAGCTTTGCCAAGAGTACGTGAATTGCGTTTTCGCCTTCCCATAATTAATACTCATTTTCTCAATTTCTCATAACTCTATAGTGGACAATTGTTGAAGAGGTTGTCATACGTGGAATTGTTGATTTTTCTAAAAAAGCCTAAAATTTGTTTGCTTTATACCAATTTGTAATTACGAATTTTGGGCGTTGCATAATAGAGGGATGAATTGAGGTCATCTACTGTGCAATGTCC